>JAYRVK010000654.1:0-12200 GCA_041918555.1 Sandaracinaceae bacterium | reverse complement strand
GGGCCGCCGGGCCGAACGTCGAAGGTGGCGCTCCCGCGCGCGAGCGCGGTGCGGACCACGCGCGCGTCGTTCGCGACCACCCGCGCGTCGGTCGACGGCGCGAGCACGATGCGCGAGCCGTCGTTCAGATCGAAGACGCTCGGGCCGTCGTGCGAGCCGAGGGTCGCCGGCAGCGCGTGCCCCCCTTCGAGCGCGAGCGGGCCGGGAGGCGGCGCGTCCACCGCGCCCCGGGGCCACAGCACGAAGGCGGCGGCCGCCGCGGCCGCGAGGGCGAGCCCGAGACCCGCGCCGATCGCGACGCGGCGGCGCGCGTTCCTGCGCGGCGTGGCCTGCTCGCGGAGCTTGAGCGAGCGCCACATGCGGTCGGCCTCCGCCGGCGGGACCGCGGCGCGGAGGTGGGCCTCGATCGGCGCCTCGAGGATCGGTTCGGCGTCCTTCATCGGTCCACCTCCCCCACGGACACGTGCCGGCGCACGACGTCGTGGGCCGCGGCGATGCGCCGCTTGGCCGTCGGGAGCGAGCAGTCGCAGGCCTCTGCCACCTCCTCCAGCTTGTACCCGAGCACGTACCGCAGGATCCAGGGGACCCGGTCCTGCTCCGCGATGGTGTCGAGGACCTCGTCGAGGAGCCGGAGCTCCGCGCGGACCGCGGGGCTCGCCCCCTCGGCCGCCTCGGCCTCGAAGCCGTCGAGCGGCTGCACCCGCCGCTGCCGGAGCCGCCGGTGCACGGCGGTCACCACGATGCGCGTGAGCCACCCGCGGAACGCGGCCGGCTCGCGGAGCTGATCGAGCCGCGAGAACGCGAGGAGGAACGCGTCCTGGACCACGTCCTCGGCCTCCGCGCGGTTGCGCAGCAGGCGCAGCGCGGTGGTCATCGCGACCGCGACGTGCCGGCGGTACAGCGTCTCGCACGCCCACGCGTCGTCGTCCGTGGCGCGCGCGACCAGCTCCGCGTCGCTCGGGGCGGTGCGGAGCACGTGCACGGACGCGAGCCCGGCGCGGCCTTCGGGGTCTTCGTGGGGTGCGGACACGGGGGTCACGGGAGAGCAGAGCCAGGGTCGGCGACTTTCGGCTCGCACTATTTTTTCTTGAGCCGTTCCTCGCGTCCATCGGTTCTCCCTCGACGAACCAAGCGAGGCCGCTCCCGACGAGCGGCGTCGTGCTGACGAAGGAGAGGTTCGATGACGCGATCGACGCGAGCCGTCGCCGTGTGGGTGGCGATGTGTGGCCTGAGCTCTTCCCTCTTCGGGGGCTGTCTCTTCGACGACCCCCCCCCTCCGTCGACCCCCGACGAGCCACCTCCCGAGGGCGACTGCATGGCCGACTACGCCGAGTGCCACCGTGCGACGGCCGAGGCCGGCGAGGACCCGAGCATGTGCGAGCCCATCCTCGAGACGTGTAGCGGCCCGCCGGTCGGCGTGCCCGGCGAGGACGCCTGCTACGCGGAGTACGAGCGCTGCGTGTGCGATCCGATGACCGGCGCGACGCCCGGCTACTGCGAGGAGCAGCTCGACCACTGCCTCCGCGGCTGCCCCGGCGGCGAGCCGCCCCCGGATCCCGATCCGGGCTGCCTCGCGATGTACGAGGGCTGCGTGTGGGGCACCGGCGATCCCGAGGCGTGCGCGCCGATCCTCGACGGCTGCCGCGTCGATCCCCCGCCCGGCGATCCGATGTGCGCGCTCGCGTACGACGAGTGCGTGCGGGACCACGCGTCGCGCATGGAGGATCCGGCGGCGTGTGAAGAGATCTTGCGCTCGTGCGACCCCGGCGAGCCGCCGCCGCCCGACATGTGCACGATCGCGTACGAGGAGTGCGTGGCGGATCACGGGGCGCGCGGCGAGGACCCGATCGCGTGCGAGGAGATCCTGCGCGGCTGCTGGGGCGAGCCGCCGCCGCCCGACATGTGCACGATCGCGTACGAGGAGTGCGTGGCGGACCACGCGGCGCGCGGCGAGGACCCGATCGCGTGCGAGGAGATCCTGCGCGGCTGCTGGGGCGAGCCGCCGCCGGCCGACATGTGCACGATCGCGTACGAGGAGTGCGTGGCGGACCACGCGGCGCGGGGTGAGGACCCGATCGCCTGCGAAGAGATCCTCCGCGGCTGCTGGGGCGAGCCTCCCCCCCCGCCGGACGGAGACCCGATGTGCGTGGTCGCGTACGACGAGTGCGTCACCGCGCACCTCGAGCGGATGGAGGACCCGGCGGCGTGCGAGGAGATCCTGCGCACCTGCTACGGCGAGCCCCCGCCCCCGCCCGACGACATGTGCGCGATCGCGTACGACGAGTGCGTCCGCGCGCACCACGAGCGGATGGAGGACCCGGCCGCGTGTGAAGACCTCTTGCGCACGTGCGGTGGCGGCGATCCCGGCGAGCCCCCCCCGGACGGGCCGATGCCGCGCTGAGGCGCGCGCGGGGAGCGAGAAGAGGCGCGGAGGGCAGGTCCCTCCGCGCCTCGCGCGCTCCGTCCCGCGCCCGCGCTCACTCGAGCGTGACGAGGAACGTCTCCTCGAGCTCGCCGAGCGCCGCGGTCAGGCGCGTCGTGACGGGGCCCTCGTCGATGTCGACCCCGTCGAGGCGCGGCGTGACGTACACCCGCGCGCCGGCCGCGGAGCTCGCGCTCGGCGGCGCGAACGGCTCGCTCGAGACGCGCAGGAGGGCCGCGTCCGCGGCGCGCCAGCTGACCACGTCGACGCCGAGGAGCACCTCGCCGCCCGCGTCGGTCACCAGGCACCCGAGCTCGACCGTGAGGTCCTCGTCGCGGCGCGAGATGGTGAGCTCGCGCGAGTCGGGCAGGAGGGACTCCATGGCGTAGCCCACCTCGACGCCCTCCTCGAGGCGCCCGCACTCGAGCCCGACCGGATCGCGCGCCTCGAGGCGCGCCAGGTCGGTCGTCTCGCCGCCGTCCTCGACGATCGCGATCGCGATCTCTCCGGCGGTCCGCGCGGTGACGTCGAACGCGATCGTTTCGCGCGCCGGGTCGCGCGTGACGGGGCCGATCGAGGCGTCGCCCGCGACGATGGCGGGCGTGTGCTCGTCGACGAGCCGATCGGGGAGCTCGACCTCGAGCCGCACCGTCGCGCCGGTCGCGACGGGGACGTCGAGCGCGCACGCGCCGACGAGCCCGGGGCACAGCCCGTCGGAGATGTGCCAGCGCGAGCGGCCCTCCTCGCCGTCGGTCGAGTCGCCCGCGTCGACGGGCGAGAAGAAGCAGCCGCTCGCGAGCAGGCCCGACAGGATCGAGGGCGCCAAGGGGAGTGCGGTACGCATCGTTTCGTTCTCCTTCGAGCGCTCCCCAGTGCAGCGGCCGTGCCGAGCCCGGCACGCCGCGGCGGCTGCGCGCGGAGCTCGCGCGGGAGGCCCGCGTCGTGAGCGTGGCTCACACGTGTGTCAGCGCAGCTGTGCCGCGCCGCGGAGCAGGCCGTGCGCGGCGAGGCGTGGCCAATTCGCGGTCCCGTCGGCGAGGTGCCAAGACCCTCTCGAGTGGGGCGTGAGCTTGCATCGCGCCGACCGCCGGGAGTAAGACGGGAGTACCGCAGGAGGGCACATGCGGAGACGCGGAGTGATAGGGGGGGGGCTTGCGGCGGTCGCGCTCGTGCTCGGCGGGTGCATCTTCCCACCCGACCCCGGGTGCCCTCACGAGGGTACGTGCGACCGCATCGCGCCGGACACGGAGCGATCCGTGCATCAACTTCTGCGTGCCGCGCGCGCCTGACGATCTGCTCGCGGACGGCGAAGCGCACTGTGCGCTCGACCCGTGCGACGCGCTGACCAACGGCGCCCCCGATGTCTACGCGTGCCCCGCGCAGTACCGATGCGGCGAGCCCCTGATTCGTCCTTTGGTGGGCAGCTGCGTGCTGGCCGACGCCGTCTGGGGCGAGGAGTGCCGCGCGCGCACGCCGTCCGATGGGCCCGTCGCGGACTTGTGCGCGGGCGGCATGTTCTGCTCCCGCCTCGCCTGCGAGCGAACGTCGCGCGTCGGCGACATCCTCGGCCGCGAGTACGAGCACGGCGTCTGCCTCGATGGCGTCGGAGAGGGCGGCGCGTGCGACTCCAACCTCGCGGAGGCGGACCGGCTCGATCCGGTCACCGCGGAGCCCGTCGGAGTGGGGTGCGCCCCGTGCGAGGTCGGAACCTGGTGCGTGCCCAACGCGTTGCAGGGCATCGACCGGCCAGGCAGCACCTGCGCTCGCATCTGCACGGCCACGGGGGCAGGACTCCGGTTTCGCGACCCAGGGCGGTGCGCTTGCGGCACGTCGGCGTGCGAGGACGTCGGCGACGTCCAGGACGGGCGCACGGGGTCGGTCCAGGGACCGTTCTTCTGCCGCCCCTGCGTCAGCAACTCAACGCGCTTCTGCGATCCCACGAGCAACGAAGGGTGCTGCGATCCCCAGGCGGACTGCGAGGAGGTCGATCTCCTGGGATTGAGCGACACCACGGACGACGCGCGGATCTGCTGCCGGACGGCCGGGACCGAGTGCGTTCC
The DNA here is from genome assembly GCA_041918555.1 of Sandaracinaceae bacterium. Classification (GTDB taxonomy): domain Bacteria; phylum Myxococcota_A; class Polyangia; order Polyangiales; family Sandaracinaceae; genus JACKEC01. The sequence goes on along the minus strand of JAYRVK010000654.1, from coordinate 7,718 downwards.
CGGCGTGGCGGGCCAGTGCTGTCACGGCACGCGCTGCGACGACGTCACCTCGCGCTGTGCGACCTGCGCGCGGGTCGGTCAGGACGCGAGCAACACCGAGTGTTGCCCCGGCTTCGCGCGGGTCACGAACGCCATCGACGGCGCGCCGCCTCAATGCATCTGGTGTGGTGAGCTCGAGTCCTTCGGCGTCCCTAGGGTTGCCGACTTCATCTGTTCCGACGAGCGGTTCATCGTCGCCAACAGCAACGGGGGATTCGACGCCGTCCCGGTGCTCGATGCCGAGGTCGCGTGGCACCGCGTCGGCGGCAGCTCGGGCGGCGAGCTCATCGCCTCGCGCTCCGACGTCAGCCGCGTCGACTATACGCTCACTCCCGACCACCGACCCTACCTGATTCAGGGAGATCTTAGCGACGGCGTGACAGCCAATGCGGCCTTCCTGCATCTTCCTCGCAGCGACTATTCGACCCAGTCGCACACACGAGCGGATGCCGCGTTGTGGCAGTCCGTGAGGATCTACGATAGTGGCGCATGTTCGTTGTTGGTCCCTTGGGGTCGACTGCTTGATCGAATCGTGGCCGGAACCAACCAGACCATCCCGAACAACTCAGCGCTTCGAAGGCTGGGAATCACCAGTCTGCAGTTCGACCGCGCGAGACTCCGACCGATTCTCCGTTCCGAACCGGAGTACGCGCGCATGCCCTTGGGCCCTCAGCGCATTCGAGACGCCGTGCGCCTCCGCATGGAGTACTCGGTGTTTCCCGAGATCCTGGACTGCGGATCACCCGCCGAAGTGGACTTCGACGTGACCCTTCGGCTCGAGCTCGCGCCCGCGTTCTTCGAAACGGCGGATACCGCGGCGTCCGACGCCAACGCGACCCTTGTCGGCTGCGAGGTCGCTCCGGACGAGGCTGGCTACCGTTGCACCCTGCCCACGTCGTCGGACCTCAGCACTGTCGCGGTGTTCGACTACGAGCTCGCTCCTCCGGGGCAGGAGGATCAACAAGCGCTCGTGATGGCAATGACCTCATGCGCGCCACACCGGGATGTCTACCTCTGCTTCGGGCCGGGCCTAACCAGCACAGGCTTGCCGTTCGGCGTCGCGACGGCGAGACGTCCGGTCGAATACGTCGAGCATGCTCGGGACCTGGTGCTGCGCGTTGATGAGTCGGACCTCTCGTTCCCCGGGTGCTTCTGGGACGCGTTCGCGCATCCCGCCCGCGTGGCGATCGTGTCGGAGCTCCTCTCCATCGGTGATGAACTGCGGGGCCTCGTCGACGCGTTGACCGGTACGGACGCGTTCAGCGACTTCGGCCTGACCCCCTCGAGCGTGCCCGTTTGCACGAGCGATGCCGATTGTCACGTCATGTCCTTCCGAAGCGGTCGCCGTCACGAGTGCGATGAGACCGTGGGTCTCTGCAGCCAGCTTCATCTCGAGCCACGGCGGGTGAACGTTCGCCCGAACGGGCTCGAGGTCGTGATGGCGGAGGACCTCGATGACCCGCAGTTCTCGCTAGTCAACACGAGCTTCTTCAACAACGGATTCAGTCCATCCGGCGGCCGACTCCCGATCGCACAGTTCCTTGCCAACTGTGTGCCCACGCGTCAATCGGTAAACCTCTCGGATCCACCATTCATGGGTACCATTCGGGAGGAGAATCCACCAATTGAAGTCGAAGGATTGGCGATATGTGATGCCACGGCGACATCCTGTACCGGAATTTGCCCTGAATTCGGGTGGCCGTGTAGTCGCGTGTTCAGCGACGGGATGACTGGCGAACTGATTCCGGGAACTTCTGTATGCACCTTGGGCGTCTGCACGAGGTAGGCGCCCTCGTGGTGCGACCGGAAAGAGTCTGGCCAAGAGAGACCCGACTAGCGGGACTTCTTGCTCTCATCTGGGCGGGATGTGCAGGCACACATCAACCAGACGCGGGGGCCTCCGATGGCTCTTCCGCCGACTGCTCAGTTGGCCCGTATTCGGCATGCTTCGGCGGCTGCCTGTGTCCTGAGGGTCTATACTGCGACCTCGTGACTCTCTTCTGCCGACAGCCCGCTGGCGTCAACGAGCATGCTCTCGACGGTTGCGGCTACGAACACTCGGTCGACAATCAGAGCTACTGTGGTGATGGCACGATCTGCGCGGCGCAGCGCAGTCGTCCATCGGGCGTCGCTCTGCGCGGTCGCTGTGCTGAGGCGGGGTACTGTGACGAGCTGCCGCGACTGCAGGAAGAGCGCGGCCTTTGGCTCGACTGTGTCTATTCCGACGGTACGCCGTACTCAGACGGTCCCCCGAGCGACCAAGCGTGTCCCTCGTCAGTCAACCGTCGCGGCCCGCTCTGTGGCACTAGCTGTGACGAGCGGAGCTGTCCCTATGTCGACCCGCCGGACCCATGGGGAAGTCCTTCCCCCTGGAGCGTGTCCTGCGTCGGATTGAACGAGGAACGCGGCGTCGGAGCGTGCTCCCCGAGCGGATGGTGGTGCACCGCTATTCGCAAGCCGCTCTTCGCGCTGTCCGAGATGTTTGGCGAGCCCTTCCTCTGCCTCAACTTCATGGTCGACGGTTCCTATCAGGACCACGCCTGGCCCGTCTTCGCCGACACCTGCCGACAGTACGCCGAGCTGTACCCCGAGGACGTTCGCTGCGTCGACGACGATTGGAACACGGTGGTCCCCTGACGCCGACGTGGACTGACGCCAGCCTGCTTCATCGAGGTGGCCGAGGCCGTCCGGCTGGCGCTCGGGCCTCACCGAACCGTGACTCCGATCGCGTGCACGGCCAGGAACTCGGCGAACCGATCCCAATTCGGGGCGCCCGCGGTCACCGCGGGGATCTCGTCGTGCCCGCAGCCGAGCTCGACGAGCTCGACGTTGGCGTGCGCGCGGGCGAGCTCGCGGCTCAGCGCGAGGGGGATCGTGCGGTCGGCCGCGCCGTGCGCGACGAGGAAGGGCAGGGTGCGCGACATCCGATCCGCAGGGCGCCAGTCGGTCATCGGGCGCTGGCCCATCGCGCGGGCGAGGCGCGCGCTGCCGTTCAGGACCGGCGCGGCGAGCGGGCCGAGCAGCGCGGTCCGCTGCGCGACGAGGCGCGAGTAGCTCGACGCCGGCGCGAGCGCGATCGCGGCGCGCACCGGCGCGCGCTCCGACGCGGCGAGCACGAGGCCGCCGCCCATCGAGGTCCCGACCATCGCGACGGCGTCGCGGTCGATCGCGGGCCGGGCGCGGAGCCACGCGAGCCCCGTCAGGACGTCTTGCACCTCGCGCTGTCCGTAGAGGATCACCGCGCCCTCGCTCCGGCCGTGGCCGCGCACGTCGATGCGCAAGACGTGGAGACGCGCCGCGCGCAATCGATCGACCCAGGGGAGCCAGCGGTCGCGGCCATCGGCGACGCCGTGGACGAGGAGCACGGCGCCCGCGCCGGGCGCGCCCGCGGTGTACGTGCCCTCGATCGCGTAGCCGTCGCGCGTGCGGAGCGACACCGGGCGCTCGTCCGCCGCGATGGCCGGTCGCTGGTGGAAGAGGCGCACCGGCGCGACGACGAGCTGGGTGTTGACGATCACCACGCCGGCCGCCGTGAGGAGGTACAGGCCCGGCCCCGCGGCGAGCGCGGCGTAGCCGGCGCGCGACGGAACGGTGCCGCCGAGCGACCAGGCGGCGCGGCCGGCGTGGAAGACGGCGAGGGTCCCGAGGAAGAGGATCCCGCCCGAGAGCCACGAGAGCGCGATCGACGAGCGCGGGAGCAGGGGGACGACGAGCAGCGGGAGCGAGAGGCAGAGGACGAGGCCGCGCAGGCGCGCGCCCCGCCGGAGCAGGTGGCCGAGCACGAGCGGCGTCGCGATCCCGAGGCCGACGGCGGCGAAGCGATCGTCGGCGCCCGTGAGCCGGAGCGCGTCGGCCGCGAGCGCGCCGAGCGCGCCGCCGAGCACCGCGAGGAGCGGGACGAGCGCGGCCCGCGCCGCCTCGATCCCGCGATCGACGGGGCGCTCAGACGACGCCACGCCAGCCCCGCCCGACGGCGTCCTCGAGCCGCGGAGCACCGAGCGGGCCGCCCCCGAGGCCGAGGATCGAGACCGTGTGGCCCGTGGCGCCGAGGGCTCGCTGCTGCACGGCTGGTCCTGTTACCACGCGTGCGTACGTCATGCCCGGAGGCGCATGCCCAGCTTCAAGACGAGGGTCTCCGAGTACATGTCCACGCCGATCCTCGGCGTCGCCCCCGGCGCGTCGGTGCTCGAGGCCGACCGGCTCCTCGAGGAGCACGGCGTCTCGGCGCTCGGCGTGCTCGAGGACGGCGCGCTCGTCGGGGTGCTCTCGCGCACCGATCTCCTCGACGCGGCCTCGGGCGAGAGCGGCCAGACGTTCAGCCTGCCCGACGAGCGCGTGCGCGCGATCATGACCGCGCGCCCGATCACCGTCGACGAGGCGACCCCGCTCGACGCCGTCGCGCGCCGCATGCTGGAGCAGCGGATCCACCGCGTCTTCGTGACGCGAGACGGGGCCGCGATCGGCGTCTGCTCCACGCGCGATCTGATGCGGGCGGTGTACGACGAGAAGGTGGCGCAGCCGGCGATCGAGATCGCGACGACCGGCGTCGTGAAGGTGAGCGTCGACGACTCGCTCTCGCTCGCGATCAGCCGGCTCGACGCGTCGAACAAGCACGGCCTCGTGGTGATCGACGACGGCTGGCCCGTCGGCACCTTCGCGCAGGTCGAGGCGCTCGAGGCGCGCGCCCGCGATCCGCGCACCCCGGTCGGCGAGGTGATGAACCTCCTCGTCCTCTCGCTGCCCCCGTCCATCCCCCTCCACGTCGCCGCCGGACAGGCGCTCGCGCTCGACGTCCGCCGCATCCTCCTCGTCGACGAGTGGCGGATCCAAGGCGTCGTGAGCACCTACGACTTCGCGCGCGTCGTCCGCTGACGCCGCTTGACAGCCCGGGGCGGTCACGACAATGCATCGGCGCAGATGCCCGCCTTCCGGCCCTGCATCCTGATCCCGACCTACGACAACCCCGACACGATCCGGGACGTCGTACGATCGGTGCGGACGCTCTGCGAGGACGTGGTGGTGGTCGACGACGCGAGCGGGCCGGAGAATCGGCGCGAGGTCGAGAAGCTCGGCGAGGAGGGGCTCGCCCTGGTGACCCGGCGCGCGAAGAACGGGGGCAAGGGCGCGGCGGTGAAGACCGGCTTCCACTTCGCGCGCGAGCACGGGTTCACGCACGCGATCCAGGTCGACGCGGACGGACAGCACGCGCTGCCGGACATCGCGAAGTTCCTCGAGCTCGCGGCGGCGCAGCCGGAGGCGGCGATCCTCGGGCAGCCGATCTTCGACGAGACCGCGCCCACGCACCGGATGATCCTGCGCCGCGTGACGATCTTCTGGACGCGGCGCGAGGTCGGTGACGACCGGGTCGGCGACCCGCTCTGCGGCTTCCGCGGTTACCCGATCGAGGCCGCGATCGCGACCGGCACGATCGGCGATCGCATGGACTTCGATCCCGAGATCGTGGTGCGCCTCGCGTGGATGGGCGTCCCCATCGTCCACGTGCCGACGCGCGTGCGCTACATCGCGGGCGGCGTCTCGCACTGGCGCGCGTTCGAGGACAACTGGCTGATCTCGAAGATGCACACGCGGCTGATGTGGCGGCGCATGATGCACCTCATCTTCCGCCGGCCGCTCGCGCTGGCGCCGCCATGAGCGAGGCCGAACCGGCGGAGGGCTGGCTCGACGCGAAGGAGCGGGGGGGGGTCCTCCTCATCCGCTTCACGGTGTTCCTCACCACCGTGCTCGGCCGGTCGGCCGCGCGCCTCATCGCGCGCTTCGTCGCGTACTACTACACGCTCACCTCTCCGCGGGCGCGCGGCGCGATCCGCGGGTTCCACCGGAGGCTCACGGGCCAAGCGCTCTCGGCGATGGAGGTCCACCGGCACCTGCGCCGGTTCGTGCTCTGCACGGTCGACGCGTTCTTCCTCGTCTCCGGGAAGGTCTCGCGCTTCACGGTGACCCACACCGGCAACGAGCACCTCGAGCGGCTGCGCGACGAGAAGGTGGGCGCGATCCTCCTCGGCGCGCACCTCGGGAGCTTCTACGCGATGCGCGCGTCGAGCGCGGCGGAGCAGCACCCGCTCTACGCGGTGATGTACACCCAGAACGCGCGGATGCTGAACGACGCCCTCGCGAAGCTCGATCCCGAGGGCGCGGCGCGCGTGCTCTCGCTCGACCCCGAGGGCGGCGCGAGCGCGATGCTCCGCGTCCGCGAGCTCCTCGACGAGGGCGCGCTCATCGCGATCATGGGTGACCGCATCCCGCCGCGCACCAGCGCCGATCGGATCGTGTGGGCGCCGTTCTGCGGCGAGGACGCGCCGTTCCCCGCGGGTCCGTTCCTGCTCGCGTCGATCCTGAGGTGCCCCGTCTACTTGACGTTCGGGATCTACCGCGACCCCGACACCTACGATCTCTACTGCGAGCCGTTCGCCGACCCGATCGTGCTGCCGCGCAAGGACCGCCAGGGCGCGCTCCGGGAGTACGTCGCGCGCTACGCCGAGCGGCTCGAGCACTACGCGAAGAAGGCCCCGGAGAACTGGTTCAACTTCTACGACTTCTGGGCCGACCCTACGAAGCCGACGCGCTGACCGAGGCCTGGAGCGCGAGCTGCGTCGCGAAGCGCGCCTCGTAGCGCGCGACGAGGTGCTCGTGGATCCGCTTGGCGTCGCCGTCGAACGCGGCCGGCTCGACCGTGTCGAACCACTCGAACGTGTAGCGAGGTGCGGGGCTCGGCGGACGCCAGAGCGGCACACGCTTGGTGAGGTACGGCCGATCGATGCCGAGGAAGAGCGGGAGGATGGGCACGTTCGCCCTCGCCGCAGCCTCGGCCGCGCCGCGGCGGAATCGTCGCAGCGTGTCCGCGAGCGAGCGCTGGCCCTCCGGGAAGATCAGGAGCGAGCGCCCCGCGCGGAGGTGCGCGACCATCGCCTCGAGCATGTTCTCGCTCTCGGGGAGGCCGCTGCCCGGGCCCGGCAGGTAGTCCGTCGAGCGCAGCACGGGCCCGAGCGCCCAGTGCTTGGACCACCGGCCGCTGGTGACGCACGTCATCTCCGGGAAGCTCCCGAGGAGCAGGAGCATGTCGACGTAGGTCGGGTGGTTGCAGATCATCACGAAGGGCTGCGTGGGCTCGATCGCGGGCGGCAGCTTCGGGTCGTCGAAGTCGACGGTGCCCATGAGGCGCGCGCAGCGGATGATCACGCCGAGGCCGCGGTTGAGGAGCCGGGTGACGCGCCGCCGGTGGTCTCGGTGGAACAACCGGACGAGCGAGATCGCGAGCGCCACGGGCAGGCACCCCACGAAGAACGACAGGAACAGCGCCGCCATCCCCGCGACACGAACCCAGCGCGGCAGCCGGTGCGCCCAGCGCCGACTCCCGTGCCCCCCGCGCCTGCCCTCGTCCATCGCGCGCCCAGTGGATGGCACGAACTCCCCGCCCGCGCACGCGCGGGGCCCCTGCTAGGCTCCGCGCCTCGTGAAGCGCCGCACGCAGCAGCTCCTCGCCGTCGTGTCGATGGCCGCGATGGTCGCGCTCGGCGTGTGGACCTTCACCCACCTCGAGGTGACGACCGAGATCACGCACTTCCTCCCCGAGAGCGAGGACCAGGAGCTCGCGCGGCTGGCCGAGGAGCTCACCGCGTCGGACCTCAACCGGACGGTCACGCTCCTCGTGCGCGGGCCGG
>JAYRVK010000653.1:0-6803 GCA_041918555.1 Sandaracinaceae bacterium | reverse complement strand
GACCCGGCGACCGGCGCGATGCTCGGCCGCGATCGGGCGACCGGGTACGCGACCGACACGGCGACCGGCGCGCCGTTCACCGGCCCGGAGGTGCTCTACCTCGCGCCGCGCGGCTCGTTCCTGTGCGGCGGCTTCCCGCTCGGGCTCTGGCTCGGCCTGCACGCGACCGTGAGCGATGGCTACAGCGTCGCGCGGAGCTGGGCGATGATCGGGATGGAGTGCGTCAACGAGCTCGAGTTCGACGTCCACTGCCGCACGCGCACGTACTGCAGCGGATGGGCGGGCGAGCGCCCCGACTGGTTCGACGCGGAGTGCCCCGGGAGCACGGGGAGCGGACCCTGTCCCGGCGCCCCGGACGCGGGCGCGTGCGTCGATCCGGAGGGCGGCGAGGACCGCTTCGGGATCAGCGTCTACTACGAGCTCGACGCGGCCCGCGTCGCGGAAGAAGAGGCCGACTGCGCCGCGATCGGCCACGTCTGGCACTTCCCCTACGACCCGTGAGGCGTGATTTCATGCAGGCGTGGAGGGCCGCACGACGACGCTCGCGGTGGCGCTCGCGTGGCTCTGCGCGGCGTCCGCCGCGGCGCAGCCCGTGCGCGACCTCGAGCTCGAGGTGCTCGAAGACCCCACCGGGGCCCTGCGCATCGAGGACGTCACCCGTCCCCCGTGGTCGGAGCGCTTCGGGCCGATGCCGGGCGGGCGGCCGCTCGGGCGCTCGCGGTCGGCGTTCTGGGTGCGCGCGCCCCTCGGGCGGCTCGCGCCCGAGCACGAGTGGCTCGTCGAGCTCGCGCACGCCGAGGCCGACGATGTGCGCGTGTACTGGCCGGAGGAGGCGGGCTGGCGCGCCGTCACGACCGGGGACCGCACCCCGTTCGCCACGCGCGAGGTCGCGCATCCGACGTTCGTGTTCCGGGCTCCCGAAGGCGCGACGGCGCTCCACGCGCGCGTCCAGATGGAAGGTGGCGTGCAAGTACCCTTGCGCTTGTGGAGAGCCGACGCGTTCGAGGCGCACGCCCGCGAGCTCGCGCTCGGGCTCGGCGCCTTCTACGGCCTCCTCTTGGCGCTCGCGCTCTACAACCTCTTCTTGTTCATCACCACGCGCGAGCGCGGCTACCTCTACTACGTCGCGTTCCAGCTCGGCGTGCTCGCGTTCACCACGGCGTTCGAGGGCCACGGCGCCATGTACCTCTGGCCGAGCACGCCCGCCTGGGCCCACGTGGCGGGGCCCTTCTTCTTGGCCCTCGCGTACGGGTTCGGCGCGCTCTTCCTGCGCGAGATGACGAACGTGCGGGCCTTCGCGCCGCGCCTCGCCGCCGCCATGCGCGCCGTCGCGGGGGTGAACTTCGCCATCGCGGGCCTCGCGCTCTTCGCCTACGAGGCCGCCACGGCGGTGCTCGAGCTCGGCTCGGTCCTGGCCATCGTGCTCACGCCGGTGCCGATCGTCCTGTCGCTGCGGCGCGGCTGGACGCCCTCGCGCTATCTCTTGCTCGGCTGGCTCGCGATGGGGCCGCTCTCGGCGCTGGGCGCGCTGCGCGCGCTCGCCGTGATCGAGGACGGCTTCCTCGCCCGGCACGGCTTCGAGTGCGGCGTCGCGCTCGACGCGCTCCTCTTCTCCATGGCGCTGGCCGAGCGGATCCGCGTGCTGCGACGCGAGAAGGAGCGCGCCGAGGACGACGCGCTCGAGCTCCAGCGACGCGCCGCGGCCGCCGAAGAGGACGAGCGCCGGCGGATCGCGGCGGATCTCCACGACGGGATCGGTCAGACGCTCCAGGTGCTGATCGCGCGGGCCGAGAGCGGCGCGGACGCGGGTCCGCTCGGCGCGCTCGCGCGCGAGAGCGTGGGGGAGCTGCGCCGCGTCGCGCGCGATCTGCACCCGCACGAGCTCGAGCGGCTCGGGCTCGCCGAGGCCTCGCGCCGCGTGTCGGAGCGCGCGCTCGAGGCGGCGGGGATCGAGCCGGAGATCGTCGTCGAGGACGTCGACGAGGCGATCCCGAGGAGCCACTGGATCAGCGTCTACCGCGTGCTCCAGGAGGCGCTCGCGAACGTCGTGCGGCACGCGCGCGCGGCCCACGCGATCGTCTCGCTCCGCCGCGAGGGGGGCGCGCTCGTGCTGTGCGTCGAGGACGACGGCGCGGGCCTCGCGCCGGACGCGACCCCGGGCATGGGCTCGGCGAGCGTGCGCGAGCGCGCGCGGCTGCTCAGCGCGACCGTGGCCATCGAGCCGGTGCCCGAAGGCGGGACGCGGCTGACCCTGCGCGTCCCGATCGCGTAGGCTCGAGGGCCGTCGTGGCCCTCCGCGTCCTCATCGCCGACGACCACCCGCTCGTCCGCCACGGCCTCCGGGCCGTGCTCGAGGACGCCGGGGTCCACGTGGTCGCCGAGGCGAAGGACGGCCGCGAGGCGGTCGCCGCGATCCGCGCGCACGCCCCGCACGTCGCGGTGATCGATCTGGCGATGCCCGACGTCGACGGCCTCGAGCTCCTCGCGCAAGCGCGAGGCTGGCCGAGCGCGCCCGCCTTCGTCGTGCTCACCATGCACGACGAGTACGCCGCGCGCGCCCTCGAGCTCGGGGCGCGCGGCTACCTCCTGAAGGAGGACGCGGCGCGCGAGATCGTGCGGTGCCTCGAGACCGTCGCGCGCGGCGGCACCTACGTCAGCGCGTCGATCGGCCCCATCGCCGCGCCGATCGACGCCCCCGCGCTCGAGCCCCTCACCGCGACGGAGCAACGTATCTTGCGCCTCGTCGCGCAGCACAAGACGAGCCGCGAGATCGCCGCGCTGCTCTCGATCAGCCAGCGCACCGTGCAGAACCACCGCGCGAACATGTGCCGCAAGCTCGGGCTCACCGGCGCGCAGGCGCTCCTGCGCTTCGCGCTCCAGCACGCGCGGGGATGAGGGAGCGCGCGGGTTGCTTCCGATCGCCCGTGCACCCACGACTCGCACGATGACCGAAGACAAGAACCTCGGCTGGAGCGCGGCGGCGTACGCGAAGCTCGCGGGCTTCGACTCGGACTGGCGCGACACCTGGTTGTGCGACGACACGCTCGCGCTCCTCGGGCGGCGGCTGCGCTTCGACGCCGTGGAGGCGATGCTCGACGTGGGCTGCGGCGTGGGGCACTGGGGCCAGCGCCTCGCGGGCCACCTGCGGGACGACGCGCGCGTGGTCGGCGTCGATCACGAGCCCGGCTTCCTCGACGCCGCGCGCGCGCGCGCCGCGCGGCGCCCGCAGCGCTTCGAGTACCTCGCCGCGCGCGTCGAGGCGCTGCCCTTCGACGACGGCACCTTCGACCTCGTCACCTGCCAGACCGTGCTGATGCACGTCGCCGACGCGCGCGCGGCCCTCGCCGAGATGCTCCGCGTCACCAAGCCGGGCGGCCTGCTCCTCGCCGTCGAGCCGAACAACCTCGTCAACGCCATGCTGCGGCGCACCGCGCACCCGCGGCCGCCCTTCGAAGAGACCCTGTGCCTCCTCGCATGGGAGGAGACCTGCATCCGCGGCAAGATCGCCCTCGGCCACGGCGACATCACCATCGGGGAGCAACTTCCCTTGCTCTTCGCGGAGCTCGGGCTCGACGATCGACGCGTCCACTCGAACGACCAGACCGCGTGGCTCGTCCCGCCCTACGACACCCCGGCGCAGCGGGCCCAGATCGAGCAGCTGCGGGCCGACGTCGCCGCGGAGCACTCGCGCTACGGCGACCGCGACACGGCGCTGCGCCAGTACCTCGCGGGCGGCGGGGACGCGGCCGCGTTCGAGGCGCTCTGGGCGATCGACCAGGCCTCTCAGCGAGCGGCCCTCGCGGACCTCGACGCGGGGCGCTTCACCTCGGGCGGCGGCTACCTCCTCTACGTCGTCGCGGGCCGCAAGCCGCGGCTCTCGGGTTGATCGTCGAGCGCTACGAAGAATGCGCGCTCGGCTTCCGTGAACGAGAGGTCGGCTTCGTTCTCGACGCCGGAACGAGCGCGGGAGCCGATCGGGAGACGCGCAGCGGCTCCGGAGGCGCCCCCGATCGATCCGAGATCGGAACGGCGCTCGTTCGGAAGCAAAGGTTCGTGAAGCCTTTCCCCCCGCGCTACGTCTCCACCGCCACACCATGCATCACCCCACCCCCCTCCTCCTCGTCACCCTCCTCCTCTGCGCCTGCGGCGGAGACCGCGTCGAGCACGTCCCCCCGCCGGACCCCGGCAGCGGCTCCGAGTCGAGCGGCGGCGCCGCCGGCGCCACCTGCGGCGGCCTGCAGGGCCTGAGCTGCGCGGAGGGCACGTTCTGTCGTTTCGACGAGAGCGCGCACTGCGGCGCGGCCGACATGACCGGGACCTGCGAGGTGCGCCCCGAGGCGTGCACGCAAGAGTACTTGCCGGTCTGCGGCTGCGACGAGAACAGCTACGGCAACGCGTGCGCGGCGTGGGCCGCCGGGACATCCGTCGCGAGCCAGGGCGAGTGCGCGGCCGCCGCGACGTCCGAGGATCCGCCGGGCTCCGGCGCCGTGGGCGCGATGTGCGGGACGCGCGGCGCGGGGCCGTGCGCGGCCGGGCTGTTCTGCCTCCACGAGGAGCGCGCGGCGTGCGGCGAGACCGACGCGCCCGGCACGTGCCAGGAGCCGCCGACCGCGTGCACGCGGGACTGGCGCCCGGTCTGCGGGTGCGATGGCCAGACCTACGGCAACCGGTGCAGCGCGCACGCGGCCGGGGTCTCGGTCCGACGCCAGGGCGAGTGCTGAGAGGGGCCCGCGGCGGCGCTCAAACGACGTACGGCCGGATGCGCCGGATGGCTCGCGGGTCGAGCAGGAGCTGCTGGAGCTCCTGCGGCGGCCGGAAGTACGGGCTCGAGGGCCGCGGCTCCAGAGGATCGTAGACGAGCTCGACGGCGACCGCGCGGTGGCCGTCGGCGTCGATCGCGGGAACGTAGCGGCAGGTGACCGCCGCGACCTCCCGGAGCAACGGGGTCTGCGCGTCCTGGTACGTGACGATCAGGAGCCGCTGCGGGTCGATCAGCTCTTGTACGACGTACGTCATGCGGCCTTCGAGTACGGCGGGCTCGACGGATCGGTGAGCGTCGCCGGCGGCGTGAACTCGGTCTCCAGCGCACGAGCCATCCGCACCGGAACGGGCTCGATCGCGGCGCGGCCATCCAGCCACTGGTGCTCTTCGTCGGTGAGCTCGTACCAGACCGGGTCCATCGCGTCGCGAATCCGATCGGCGAGTGGCTCGTCCCCCTGGGCGTCGAGGGTGAGCATAGCGCGCTCGAGATCGAGATACGCAAGGAGTCGCGGGCTCATGGCCACACCGGGCGCCAATGCGGTCGCGTCGCGGCGAGCGCGGCCTCGAAGCCGTCGAGGGGGATCGGTTCGCTCGGCTCGACGAAGGCGTGCTTCTCGGGCCGGGCTGGATCGGGCCGCGTGGCGAGGGGCGGCGCGTCGACGCATGCGCCCTCGACCGCGAACACGCGGTCGCCCGCGGGACCCGTCGACCCGCGACCCATGGACCTCGGCCGGCGGTGGTTCGGGAGGTTCCACATGCTGCCCGGGCTCACGGACATCCCTCCGCCGCGTGGGTGAACGCGGCCTTCCCCGTCCGGCCGCACGTCCTCGGGGACGCGTACCCCGAGCGCCCGCACCGATCGCGCGATCGACGGGAGGCCGTCGGATGCCGCGATCATTCCGCGAAAGTACTCCACGCCCGGAGTGTGTGCGGGGCCCCCGCGCGTGTCCACGAAGTGCGACGGCACCCGACGCCGAGCCGAGCGCGGACGAGTGCTGAGCTACTCGGGCCGCGCCTCGGGTTATCCTCGGGCATGGCCTTCTTCGTCCTCCTGAACGGACCGCGCGCGGAAGAGGTGCACGCGCTCCACCCGGAGGCGATGCTCATGGTCGGCGGCGGGCCGAACAGCCACATCCAGCTCGCCGACGTGCACGTCGCCGACGTCCAGGGGCAGGTCTACCCGGCCGAGGGCTTCTACTGGTTCCAAGACCTCGGCTACGGGTTCACGTTCGTCAACGGGGCGGAGCTCACGCGGGCCGTGCACCAGCTCATGCCGAACGACGTGCTCCAGCTCGGGCGGACGTTCCTCCGCTTCGTGTTGCAGCCGCCGGCCGCGACCGGGACGGGCGAGGTCGACGCGCTCCGGCACGAGGTGGCGGCCCTGCGCGAGGAGGCGCTCGACGCGACGAAGCGCCTCGGCCAGCTCGAGTCGACCAAGGCCGAGGTGGCGAAGCGGCTCGAGGCGGCGCGCGCCGCCGAGGGCGCGGCGGTGAAGGACGCGAAGCGGCTCGCGCAAGAGAACGCGGGGCTCGCCCGCGACCTCGAGCGCCTGCGCGCCGAGGTCCTGGCCGCCGGCGGGGCGAGCGAGGAGGCGGGGCGGCGCGGGCGCGAGGCCGCCGAGCTGCGCGCGGAGCTCGAGCGCGTGCGCGGGGAGCTCGCGGGGGCCCGCGAGGAGGTGGCGCGGCAGGCGCAGCTCCACGATCGGATCGCCGCGCTCGAGGCCGAGCTCGCGCCGCTCCACGACGCGGAGGCGCAGCGGGGCCGGCTCGCCACGGAGCTCGCGGACCTCCAGGGGCAGCAAGGTCTCTTGCGCGATCGAGTCGGCGCGCTCGAGGGCGAGCTCGTGCGGCTGCGCGCGACGGAGGCGGAGCGGGACTAGATCTCGGTCGAGCTCGTGACCCTGCGGACCAAGCAGGGGCCGCTCCACGAGAAGGTCGCCGCGCTCGAGGCCGAGCTCGCGCGGCTGCGCGCGGCGGAGGCGGAGCGGGATCGGCTCTCGGCCGAGCTCGCGGAGCTCGAGGCGGGCCAGGGGCCGCTCCAGG
>JAYRVK010000652.1:0-4797 GCA_041918555.1 Sandaracinaceae bacterium | reverse complement strand
GAGGCCATCCTCGAGATCCTGCCCGCGCCGTGAGCCTCCCCGACGCGCTCGCGGATCGCCCGGCCCTCGCGCGCGCGCTCGCCGCGTGCGGGGTCGAGCTCGGACGGCTCGAGGCGTCGGTCCGCGTGGGGCCGGTGGGGCCGCGGGGCGATCGGATGATGATCGAGCGGGCGGGCCCGGGCGTGCTCGAGGTCCTGCTCGAGGCGTTCGGCGTGCCGCGGGTCGCCGCGCTCGACGCGCTCGAGCGCGAGATCGCCGCGCACGGGCTCCCGCGGATCGCCGGGTGGGACGCGGCGCGCGGGTGCGTGAAGCTCTACGCCAACGCCTCCGACGCCCCGGAGGCGGCGCGCGCGGCCCTCGGAGCGCACGTCGTCGGCGTCAATGTGTTTTGCGATGGTATGGTCGAGGAGAAGCGATACGTCCAGCGCGCGGACGCCGCGGGGCTCGGCGCGGCCGCGGCGCGGCTCGTCGAGCGCGCGGGTGCGCTCGCGGCCGGGATCGTCGAGAGCCGCGATCCGCACGGGACGCTCCGCGCGGTGTTCGTCGCGCTGCGGCCCGCCTCGCCCGAGGCCCTCGACGCGGCCTTCGGCGCGCTGCTCCCGGGCTTCTCCTTCGCCGCGATCGCTCGGGCGGCGCCGTTCGAGCCCGCCTCGCCGCGCTCGGTCGGGATCGCGATCGACCGCCCCGGGGAGTGGACCGCGTACGTGAAGCCGCGCGCGGCCGACGAGCCCGCGCTGTGGTCGCTCGAGCCGCACGCCCGGGTCCCCTGCGGCGACGGCGAGCTGGCGGTGTATCTGGCGCCGGCCGTGTCGACCGCGCGCGCCTACGCGGTCGTCGGTGATCGCGCCGTGTCGTATCGAGTCGTCGCGGGGTCGCCGGGGGCCGACGCGATCCGCGCGGTCATGGACCGCGTGCTGCGCGAGCTGGAGTAGCCCCCGCGCGAGGCGTACGCGCCCGCTATCCTCTCGGGGCGATGACCGCGGCAGCGCCCTCCCCGATGACCGTCGAGGCGTTCCTCGAGTGGGCCTCGGCCCAGGCCGGGCGGTACGAGCTTGGAGCGGGCGGGTCACACGCGCATGAAGGCACGGGTCCATCGCCTGCTCGACCGAGCGATTCGCGCGGCCGGGCACCGCCTGCGAGCCCGACGTCGTGGTCCACTGCGGGCCGACGCTCGGGGGACGAAGGTCCAGCCCCACACGGTGCTCCGGAGGCGGCGCGCCATGGCGCGATCCTACTCCGCCGGGCCCGCGGGCAGCGCGCGCAGCGTGCGCGCGAGCCGCTCGAGCTCGCGCAGGACCGCGGGGTCGGCGTCGCTGCCGCGGTGGGCGAAGCGCAGCGCGGCGTTCGCGCGGAACGCGGGCCGCCCGTCTGCGGGGCCGATCGTGACGAGGGTCGGCGCGACGTCCGCGGCCTCGAGCTCGAGGAGCAAGTCCTCTTGCTCGCGTACGGCGCGGTTGAGGCGGAACGTCGGGCCGAGGGGCGCGCCCGGCGGGGCGAAGCCGAGGCGACCCGCGAGCGCGGGCGCGAGATCCTCGGGGCCCGCGGGCCGATCCACGGGCACCGCGACGGGCCGGGGGCGCGCGCTCGAGCCGGCGGCCGCCTCCCGGACGAGCTCGTCCGAGAGCGCGCGGAGCTCGGCGTGGACAGCGGCGCGCTCGTCGTCGCGCATCGCGCTCGGGGTGCGCGTCGGGGGGCTCGCCCCGTCGTCGAGGCGCACGCGCGCGGGCCCGGGGAGGCGCTCGATCGCGCGCTCGCCGAGCGGCGTCCCGGGCAGCGCCATGAACGTCGACCACATGAACGAGCCGGGCCGCAGGCGCCGCACGAGCTCGACCGTCGCGCGCGCCTGCGCGTGGGTCTCGCCGGGGAGCCCCGTCATGACGGAGGCGCTCGTCGCGAGGCCGAGCGCGCGGCAGTCGTCGAACACGCGCGCGAGTACGGCGTCGGGCGTCCGGCGGTTCAGCGTGGTCTTGCGGAGCGTCTCGTCGCCGGCCTCGACGCCGCAGTGGAACAGCACGCAGCCGGCGGCGGCGAGGAGCTCGAGCCGCTCGCGCGTCGCCGCGCTCGGGTGCATCTCGACCTTGAACGGCAGGCCCACGCGGCGCGGGTACTCGCGCGCGAGCTCGCGGAGCCACGCGAGCTCGATCGGGAAGTGCTCGTCCCAGAATTCGAAGCCCTCGGGCGCGTGGCGGTCCCGGAGCGCGGCGAGCTCGTCGCAGAGGTGCGCGACGGGGCGGACGTTGCGGGTCGCGCTCGCGTGCCCCGCGACGGTGCCCCACGCGGGCGCCGAGCAGTACGCGCAGCGGTACGGGCACCCGCGGCTCGCGCGCGTCGGGAGGAACCGGTCCGCCAGCGGGCCGAAGGTGTTGATCCCGCGGTCGAGCATCGCGCGGACGTCGCCGAAGACCTCGTAGTCGTAGGCTGGGAGCGCGGCGAGGTCGGGCTCGGGGTCCGGCGGTGGGAGAGGCTCCTCGAACGCGCCGCTCGGCCCGCGGACCCAGAGACCGGGCAAGCTTCGTTGCGGGGTCCCCTGCGCGAGGATCGCGGCGAGGGGCCGCTCGCCGTCGCCGATCCCGATCGCATCGACGGCGGCGCAGGCCGCGACGTCGCGGGGCGCGAGCGAGGCGTGGTAGCCGCCGACGAGCTTGAGCGGCGTGGGGTCGATGCGCTCGAGCACCGCGCGCGCGGCGGGCCAGTCCCGGCTCATCGCCGTGATCGCCACGACGTCGGCGCCCGCGGCGTCGATCCGCGCGGCGGCTTCGTCGACCGTCGAGGTGAGCGGGAGCGACAGCGCGTGGGGCGCGTGCCCCGCCGCGCGCACGGCGGCCGCGAGCGCGGCCACCGACGTGTTGAACGGGGTCGGCGGGTGGTTGAAGAAGACGAAGAGGACCTCGGTCACGGCGCGACCCGCACGGGCCGGAGCTCGTCGGTCCCGTAGAGCTCGGCGTAGCCGCGGCGCAGCCCGAAGCAGCGGCCGCGCAGCGCGCACGCCGCGCACGCCTCCGTGCGTACGATCTCGCCGCCGTCGTAGCCGTCGGGCGCCTCGGCGAGCGCGAAGAAGCCCGAGAGATCCTCGGGCACGAGGCAGAGCGGGATCCCGCACATCGACTCGAGGCCGCTCAGCCGCACGCCGAGCGCGCGCGCCCGCGCGATGCCCGCCGCGAGCGCGGGGATCACGTCCGCGTAGCGCGGGATCAGCGCCTCGGTCCGGGGCACGAGGTCCGTCGAGGCCGCGACGAAGGACACGCCGATCTCGACCCCGGGCCAGCGCGCCGCGACGCCCTCGACGTAGGCGTCGAAGCCCTCGAGGTTCTGGCGCGTGAACACGTAGCTCAGGCGCAACGGGACCCCCGCGCGGTGGAGCGCGTCGACGCCGCGCACGGTCTTCGCGTGGGTGCCCGGCGCGGAGGTGATCGCGTCCGAGCGGGCCGCGTCGAGGGCGTGGAGCGAGACGTACGCGAGCCCGAGGCCCGCGTCGCGCAGCGCCTCCGCGAGCGCGTCGTCGATCCGCGTGGCGTTGGTCTGGAGCTCGACGAGGCTCGCCCCCGCGTCGCGCGCGAGGCGCACGAGCTCGACGAGGCGGGGGCTCAGCGTGGGCTCGCCGCCCGAGATCGCGATCGTGGCGCTCTGGCGCCCGGCCTCGGCGATCGCGGCCTCGACCTCCCCGTCGGGGGCCCTCGGGAGGTGGGTCGACACGAAGCAGAACGCGCACGACTGATTGCAACGAAAGTTGACACGCACGGTCCGCGCGAGGCGCGGCGGCTCGCCGGGGCGGCGCTGGAGCTCGTCCTGGAAGAGCTCGCGCCGGACCTGCTCCTCGACGGTGGAGATCACGCTGAGGCGCCGGCGCACGCGGTCGGCCCGGATCGGTCGGAGCGCGCCCTCGAGCGCCCCGGCCTGCGCGATCGGGACGCCGGGGCAGCGGTCGCCGACCGCGCACGTGCCGCACGCGGCGAGCGGCCGGTAGCCCTCGCGCGCGCGGCCGCCGGGCGTGAGCGCGAAGAGATGCGCGAGGCGCGCCGCGTCCTCGAGCAGGCACGGGGGGAGCGCCGTGTGTGAGTCGAGCCGGAGCGGGATCGCGTGGCGCCGCGCGGCCGCCTCGACGCGCTCGACGACGCGGGCCGCCTCCGGCAGAGGCAAGATCTCTTGCATGTTGGGCGCCTGAAACGGAACGCCGAGGACCAGGGCCTGGACGGGTAGGCCCTCCGCGCGCAGCGCGCGCGGGAGCTCCTCGAGCAGGGTGGCGTTCGCGCGGACGACCGGCGCCTCGATCTCGAGGGCGACCCCCGCCGCGACGAGCGCGCGCGCCCCCCTGAGCGCCGCGGCGAAGCCGCCGGGGTCGCGCGTGATCGCGTCGGCCGCCTCGCCCCACGCGGGCAGGTGCACCCTCGCGAGGTCGAGCCCGGCCGCCGCGAGCGCGCGAGCCTTCGCCTCGTCGATCCCGGCGGCGTTGGTCTCGAGCTCGACGCGCGCGCCGCCGCGCTTCGCGTGGGCCACCAGCGCGCAGAGATCGCGGCGCAGGGTGGGCTCGCCGCCGGTGAGGACCACGGTCGACGCGTCCGCCTCGTCGATCCGCCGGCGCACCGCGTTCGCGTCGACGTAGGCGGGGCGCTCGCGGGGCGCGCGGCGATCGCAGAAGCCGCAATTCTGATTGCAGGTCTCGTTCGTGTAGACCCGCGCGGTGCGGTGCCGCGCGGTCGCGCGCATGCCCCACGCGCCCTCAGCCATGCGCGATCTCCGCGAGCTCGCGCCGGAGCTCGCCGTACGCGTCCTCGAAGCGCGCCTCGAAGTCGCCGGGCG
>JAYRVK010000651.1:0-6329 GCA_041918555.1 Sandaracinaceae bacterium | reverse complement strand
GAGCACGCCCTCGGTCCCTCCAACGCGGGCGAGGAAGTGCCCGGGGAACCCGACCCCGTCGACCCGCGCGCCCGCGCGCCGGCCGACCGCCGCGTAGACGACGCTCAGGGTGATCGGGAGGCCCGCGCGCCGGCGCAGCACCTCGTCGAGGTAGCTGTTGCGGGCGTCGTAGTACGAGCTCTCGTCGCCGCGGAAGCCGTGCGTCTCGTGCAGGTGCGCGGCGAGCGCGGCGGCCTGCGTGGCCGGCGTCTCCGCGCTCAGATCCGCGAGCGGCGCGGCGAGCGCGTCGAGCGCGGCGAGCTGCGCGCCGACGTCGAGGCCCGGGCGCGCGTCGCGCGCGATCAAGAGGGCCGCGACCTCGGGCGAGACGGTCTCCCGCCGCACGGCCTCGACGAGCCCGACGCGATCCCAGCGGCGCGGCACGGCGCTCATCGCGATCAGGGGCCCGGGCAGGCGGGGTCCTGCGGATCGGGGACCGCGGGCGCCGGCAGCGGGATCGCGCGTGGATCGCCCGGCGCGCGCCACGGCGGCGGGTCCTCCCACGGCGCGTAGGTGTTGCCGGTGATCCAGTCGTGATCGCCGCTCGCGGGCAGGCGCGCGCGCTGGCCGGCCTCGTCGTTCTCCCCGAAGTGGCGGTTGTTCGTGAGGCGCGAGTACGCGGCCGACGGCGCCTCGAAGCTGTGCCCGATGCAGCCCGCGCTCGGATCGCTGTGCGCGTAGATCGTGTTGCAGACCGCCCAGAAGCCGTCCCACGGCGTCGTCGAGGCCGGCAGATCGAACGCGCTCGCGATGCGCGCCTCGTACGGATCGACGAACACGTTGTCGGAGAGCCACGCGTACTCGCCGGGCTGGTCGCCGGGGTGCACGCGCACGCGGTGGTAGCGGTTGCCCTCGATGCGGTTGTCGAAGATCACGAGGCGGCGCCCCGCGCGCAGGCCCCAGCCCTCGGGGAAGCCGTTCGCCTCGCGCGAGCCCGCGCCGCTCACGAACGAGCAGCCCGCGACGACGAGGTCGACGACGTCGCCCTGGAGCGCGACGGACGCCATCGCGTGCGCGCGCACGTTGACGATGGCGAAGCGCGCGCCGTCGATCGTCTCGAGGTAGTACGCGAGCCCGTTGCGCGCTCCGTCGGCCGAGTTGAGATCCACGCCGTCGAGGATCGCGTCCTCCATCTGCGAGAAGAACGTGACGGTGCCGAGCGTGCCGCCCGAGTGCATGCCCGGCGTCGTCCCGCGGATGCGCACGCGGCGCGAGGTCGACGGCGGGCTCGCGCGCCCGACGTTGATGTTCCGCAGCGTGATCCCGGGCGGCACGATGAGATCGAGGTCCGTCACGTCGCCCAGCAGCGTGACGGTGGCGTCGATGCTCGCGCCGACGGTGATCTCGCTCCCCGGCACGAGCCCCTCGCGCTCGAGCTCGCTGGCGCTCGTCACGGTCACGCTGCGCGTCGTGCGCGGCGGCTCGGGCGCGGTGATCGGCATGCGCGCGCCCCACGGCCCGTCGGCGACGTGGAACGGCACGCGCGCGAGATCGAGCGCGGGGTACCAGCGGTAGGGCTCCGCAACCGGTGCGCCGGGATCGGGACAGCCGGTCGGCGGGGGCAGGCCCGGGCCGGCGTCGCGCGGTGCGCCCGCGTCGCGCGGGCCGCCTGCGTCGCGCGCGCCGGCGTCGAACGGTGTCGCGCCTGCGTCGTCGTTCACGGCCGCGTCGGTCGCGGGCGCGTCGTCGCACGCGGCGGCGAAGAGGAGGAGGAGCGTCGCCGGTGCGCGCATGGGGGCATGATAGCGCGGCGAGCGGGGGCACGCGGTTCGCGCAAGACGAGTTGCGCGGGTATCTCAGCGGCCGGGGAGCGGCGTCCACCGACCCACGAGCGCGGCGAGCGGTCGTTCGTCCCGCCAGGAGCGCGAGAAGTCGAAACAGCGGACGCCGCGCGCCGCGAGCACGCAGACCGGTGAGTGGGAGAACAGGCCGCCGTCGATGGCTAGGATCGGCTCGACGGTCTTCAGGTCCGGTGCCGAGCCCCAGCAGTGCACCCGGCCGCAGCGGAGCCGGGCGCAGCTCCACCCGCCCAGCCGGACCTCCGCCACGTCGAGCACGTCGCCGCGCCGCCTCAGACGGTGGTCGCTCGGCACGCCGTGGATGACCGTCTCGGCGCCCCAGCACCACGCGACGCCACGCGCGTCGGTCCCGCAGGCGGCTCCGGTTCTGCTCACGGAGACGGTCTCGAGGCTCGGGAGGCCGGTGATGCGAGTGGGGCTCGGCACGTGGCGCACCCCACTCGACGACCAGAGCCGACCCCAGCAGTAGACGGCCCCGGTCCCCGTGAGGGCGCACGCGGTGTCACCGCCGACCCCGACGAGCTCCGCCGGCATGGGCAACGAGACTTCCTCGGGAGATCCGGGTCCGAAGCTGTTGAACTGCCCGTTGGGGTCGTACTCGGCCGTGGTCCAGCACTGGACGCGACCGGAGCGCAGGACCGCGCAGGCGCGCGTCTCGGAGCGGGCCGAGACGTGACGTGCGGGCTCCGGCAGCGGGATGACGAAGCGCCGGGATACCAGCGTCTGGAACGGGTGCCCGCCCTCTTCCCGGTAGCGGCCGTGACAGACGGTCGTGCCGTCGGAGTGGAGGACGTAGACGTCGTCGCGCCCCGAGACGTAGACCTCTCGGACCTCCGCGCCTTCCGGCAGCTCGACGACCGGGCAGCGACCCCAGCAGGCGAGCCGCCCCTCGCTCGCCGCGCAGAGGCACCCTTGGCCCAGCGAGAGGGAACCGGGCGGGACGTCGGGCTCGTCGGGGCCGCAGCGAACGGCCGAGATCGGGGGAGGCCCCGCGGGGGAGCAGCCCACGAGGAGGGCGAGCGCGAGTGGGAGTGGCGAGGACGTCACGTGGCTTGGTGGACGAACGAGGGTCACAGGTTCCCGCGACCCTTGCGCTCTCGCGTACGCGGACGCGAAGCTGCCGCATGACCCGCCCGCGGCCCGGGCTCTACGACGAGCCGATCACGCTCGCGCTCGACGCGCGGCTCGCGGAGCTCGCCGAGGAGCTGCGGCGCGTCGAGGACCTCGAGCCGCACGAGGCCGCGGAGGCGTTCGGCCGGCTCGTGTACCGGCGCCTCGTCGCCGCGCTGGGCTCGCTCCCGACCGACGATCGCATCGGCCACCAGGTGTGCGCGACGAACGCGCTCCTCGCGCGGCTCGCGGAGCTCGCGCCGAAGGCCGGCGTGGTGGGCGACGACCACCTCGCCGAGCCCGCACGCCGCCTGCTCGCGATCCTCGAGCCGGCGTCGCCGCCGCTCGAGCCGGTGGTGCCCGCGCGCCCCAAGACCCCGCTCGCGACGAGCGATCTCCTCGTCAACGGCCGCCACGACCTGAGCCTCGGGCCCGAGGTGCGGCGCGAGCTCGCGTCGGCGGATCGCGTCGATCTCTTGTGCTCGTTCCTCGAGTGGAGCGGCCTGCGCCTGGTGCAAGACGACTTGCAGGAGCTCCTGCGCCGGCGCCCGGGGGCGCGTGCTGACCACCGCGTACCTGGGCTCGACCCCACGATCCCGAGCGCGGCCGGCCTCGCCGTCGAGCGCGGCCTCGCGCGGATGCTCCACCTCGACGACCCGCGGCGGCTCGATGGCCTGCGCGCGCTCCTCGCACCCGAGGCGATCCCGCGGGCCGAGGGTTCACGGCCCGGGTCGGGCGGCGCGGAGCGCAGGCGACGCGCGCGGCGCCGACGGGGACGCTAGAATCCGCGCGCATGGTGCGTCGTGAGCAGACGAGGGCCGAGCCGTAGGGCCGGAGTCTGCCGTGAAGTTCGTCTCGGTCGACGACTACGTCGGCTCGCGGCTCCGCACGCTTCGAGTGAAGCGCAAGGGCCGCGCGCTGCGCGCGGGCGAGGTCGACAAGTGGACGCACGACTACTTCCACGCGCTCGGGCTCCATCGCCTGCGCGGAACCATCCAGTACCCGGGGGCCGCGTAATGCAGCGACACGAGAGACCGTCCGAAAGCCGTGTGCGGGAAATCCGCACGCACGGTTTGAACGGGGGTCTTGATTCAACCCTCCGCGCTCGCGCGGAGGAAGGATAAGGATCTACCAATGCGACCTCCGCTCCTCCTCGCGCTGACGCTCCTCGGCTGCGCCCAGCCGCCCCGCGAGCCCCCTTCGCGCATCGCGCCGGAGCCGACGCCCGAGGTGGAACCGGAGCCGGTCGCGCCCCCGGTCGAGCCAGCGCCTGGGCCTTCGATCGATCTGCTCCAGAGCGCGACGACCTATGTCGCGGTGTCGAGCGCGTACCGCGACGAGGCCTCGCAGGTCGCAAGCCTCGTGGACGGGAGCCTCGCGACGGCGTGGAACTCGCGCACGGGCGATCTCGTGGGGGCGTTCATCGAGGTGCGCGTGCCGGTGGACGCGGTGGTGACCTCGATCGCGCTCACCGCGGGCTTCACGCACGAGTCCGAGCGCGTGGACCTGTTCACGGGGAACCACCGCGTCGCGCGGGTGCGCGTCGCGCACGACGGTGCGGTGACGGAGCACGCGCTCGATCCCGACTCGCGCACGCTGCAGACGATCCCGATCGAGGGGGGTGGGGGTGTGTACCGGATCGAGATCGCGGCGGTGCTGCCGGGATCGAACGCGCGCTGGCAGGAGGCCTGTGTGTCGGAGCTGCGTGTGATGGGGCGCGCGCCAGGCGCGCAGGCGGGACGCAGGTACCCGCACCTCGCGGTGGGAGCGCTGCCCGCGCCGCACGACGTCGCGCTCGATCCGGCGGCGCTCGCCGCCGCGTTCCCGGGCGAGATCGCGTGGCTCGCGCGGGCGTGGGCGGATCACGAGCGCGCCGAGCACAGCTTCGACGCGAGCACCGCCGACTGCGACGATCCGAGCTGGTCCGGCGTGCAGTGGACGCGGCGCCGGATCCTCGAACGGGTGGCGGCGTTCGTCGAGCGGGCCGACGTGGTCGCGGCCGACGCGCTGCGCCGCCGCGAGTGGTTGCCGCGCGCGAGACCCGCGTGCCTCCTCGACGACCGTCGGCGCCACGGGGAGAGCGAAGCGGACCTGACGGCGATCGCGGCCGGCCTCGACGCGGTCCTCGCCCACCTCGACGATGCGGCGCGCTGCCGCTGGTCGCGCGCGCACGTTGAGCTCCGCGTGCTGCGCCTCGCGGCGCGAGCGGACAGCGAGTGGTACGTGCTCGAGTACCGCTTCGAGTACCGCGAGGTTCCGGCGGAGCGACGACGCGCGGAGGGCCGGCGCCAAGGAGTCGTCGGGGACCTGCGGACCGAGCTCGCGGACTGGAGCTGGCCGAGCGATCCTGGCGCCCTCGCGCGTCTCCGCCGACTGGATCGGACCGCGCTCCCCGAGGACGGCGCGGACTTCGACGCGCTGAACGCCGAGCTCGACCGCGTCGAGCGCTGGTGCGGCGCGCCGTGACCGCGAGGCCGCCCAGCTCGGCGCGCTCGCGCGCGCTCCGCGGGGCGGTCAGCGTCCCCCGTGCTCGCGCTCGTACAGCGCGGGGAGGAAGTGCTCGAGGTTCCCGACCCCCTCGAGGTTGTGGGTGAGCCGGCCCACGGCGTCGGGGAGGCGGCCGCGCGACCCGACTGACCAAGGCCCGCACGATCGGCGCCGTCGCGCCGCCGATCAGGCAGCTGCGAGCAGCTCGCGGGGACGGCGAGCGCGAGTGGGGTCCGACTCACTCGGGTTGGTGGACGAGACGAGACAACGCTCGAGCTCCATCGCGCCGAGAGCTTCAGGAACGCGAGTTGAGCGAGCCCACCGAGAGTCTGGCGGCGATCACCTCGAGCGTCTCCTCCGAGGGCCAGCGCAGCACCAGCCGCAAGCGCTTCGTCATGTTGCCTCCCCCCTTCGCCCCCGGCTTGCGCCCGACGCGCGCCATCGCGCGCCCGAGCGCGCGGCGTAGCTCGTCGGCGTCGGCGATCGTGAGCGGGTAGGGCAGGTCCTCGGCGACGAGGCGGCGCGCGGAAGCATCGCGTTCGCGCAGCGGCTCCGAGTCGACGAGGGCGTCCTCGATCCGCGCGCCGGCGCCCGCGACCCGCTGGAGGAGCAGCCGGAGCCCGTCGTTGTACTCGGTGTTGCGCTCGTCCGCGGAGCCGCCTGTGCCGCCGCGGCTGTGAACGATGAGAGAGAGCTCGCCGCCGCGCCGCTCGAGGTGGAAGCGCGCGTCGAGGGGCCGACCCTCCTCGCCGATGACTTGTTGCCGCTCGGTCCGCTCGCGCAGGAACGGTCGCGCGCGCGTCCACGCGGCGATCGCCCACGGCGTGTCGATGTACCGAGTGGACGCCTTGGGCGCGCCTTCGAGGTACCGCAGGCGGTTGACGCGGGCCTCGT
>JAYRVK010000650.1:0-12931 GCA_041918555.1 Sandaracinaceae bacterium | reverse complement strand
CGGGGGGGCAGCCCGCGGTGCGCGGCCGGCCGCGCCTCGACCCAGCGGTCCATCACCTCGGCCGCGGGCGGGAGGCCGAAGACGACGGCGCTCCTCGGGTCGAGCACGCCGAGGCGCAGCGGCTCGACGAACGGGCCGTCGGGGTGCGCCGCCAGCCGACCGCGCGCGTCGTAGTAGCGACGTGTCACGCGGTGCCCGGCGCTCCGAAGCGCGCGCTCCACTTGGGCGGCGTGGAAGGGCCAGCGGCTCATCGCCGCGCTCGCGTCCACCAGCAAGAGCAGCTCGTGGGCGACGACGCGGGATCGGTAGCGGAGCTCGATCCGCCCCTGCGCCCGCACCGTTGCGGCGACGGTCGCGCGTGGGTCGAGGTCACGCCGACCGCCCTGCGCGGGGGGGCGGCCGAGCGTCTCGAGCAACCTCGCGAGCCGCGCCGCGTCGAGGGGGTCGCGCACGCTCGGGCGCTCGCGTCGCGGCGGCGCGCGTGGGCCGGTCGAAGTCGCGAGCGCCTCGAGGACCCTCGCGGTGGCCACGAGCGGCTCGCGCAGCGCGAGACCGGCGAGGAGGAGCGCGACACCGAGCCCGAGCAGCGCGAAAGGGGCGAGCGGATCGATCTCCGTCGGCGGCGGGCAGGGCCGGGTTCGGAGGTCGTCGCGCTCCTCGAGGAGCTGGTCGATCCACGCGAGCGGCAGCTGCCCGTCCGTCGGCGGCGGCCGTGTCGGCCCGCCCGCGATCGGCGCAGGAGGGGCCCCCCTATCGGGAAGCGGCTCCGCGTCGCGTGTTGGCCCCGCGTCGAGGCCGGCGTCGGGCGGACCAGCTTCGGGGGGCACCGGCGCGGGCCCCGGGGGGACGGACGGGGGGACGAGCCACGGCCAGATCAAGGCGACGAAAACGGTGAGGTTGAGCGCGAGCGGCGCCCCGACAGCGAGGAGCCACCAGCGGAACGGCATGCGCGGCGCGGGCACGGCGAGCCGCTCGAAGTCGACGGTCGGCGGCGCCGAGTTCGAGGGCGCGGGCTCCCCGAGGTGCCGTGGGAGGAGGATCGCCGCGAGCGCCCGCTCCTCCTCGCCGCGCGCGAGGAGGGCGGTGATCGCGCTCACGCGCGCTGCGGTCGATTGTCCCTCGAGGTGCGGCCACAGTCGCGTGAGCCGCAGGACGTCGTCCGTCCCGAGCGACGACCAGCCCTCCGCGTGGAGTGCCGCGATCAGCGCGCTGACTTCGTCATGCGCCGCGGGCACGACGCAGGTCGCTCGGCGTCTTGAGGAGCGCCGACAGCAGAGGGAGCGGTCGCCGCTGCGCGAGCGTGGCCGCCTCGACCCCTGCCCGGTGGAGCGCCCCGATCCACGCGAGGAGTTCGCCCGTGGAAGGGGGCCGCGCGAGGTCGCGATCCCTGCGGAGCCGGAGCACGGCGTCGACCGCGGCGCTGAGTAGGGTGGGCTCCGCTTCGGACGGTGCCCCTGAGTCCTCTTCGCGCGCGCGAGGCGCCTCCGTCGCGGCGTCCCCATCGCCCGCGTCGAGGTCGGGGAAGTGGGCGCGCGCGATCCTCACGAGCGTCTCCCGGCTGGGGAGCTCCAGGTGGTGCGCCACGCACCGGCGCAGGAACGGTCCCGGCAGCTCACGCTCCTGGTTGCTCGTGATGATCACGACTGGGCGCACTGCGCTCTCGAAGCTCTCCCCCGTCTCTGTGACCGTGAACGCCATCTCGTCCAGCTCGCGCAGGAGATCGTTCGAGAAGTCGGGCGGCCCCTTGTCGATCTCGTCGATGAGGACGACCGCCCGCGCCTCGCCCCGGATGGCCCGACCGAGCGCCTGGTGCTCGATGTAGCGGTGCGCGTCCGCGCCCTCGACGCCACGCTGGATGTCGCGGAAGTGCGCGACCGCGTCGTAGCGGTAGAGCAGGTCGACCCCCGCGCTGGTCGACTTCGTGTGGAACTCGTACGGCCCGGCCAACCCGAGCTCGCGCGCAACGGAGAACGCGAGGCTCGTCTTGCCCACGCCGGGCTCGCCGGTGACGAGCAGCGGCTGCCCGACCCACAGCGCCACGTTCACCGCCTCGACGAGCTGCGGGTCGTCGGAGATGTACTCCGCTTGGCGCTTGTCGAAGAGCGGCTCCTTGGGCAGCTGGCGTCCGGCCTCGCTCCGGTCGGTCCCGTCTCCGCGGTAGACGCGGAAGGCGTCGTCGTGCTCGTCGCTCATGCTCGGTCGACCCCCTGCACCTCGAGCAACCGCTCGAGCTCATCGATGATCGCTTCGTTGGTGAGCCCGCCGCGGCCGAGCCCGTGGGCGAGCTCCGTGGCCTCGTCGCGGGTCAAGCGCAGGTGCGTTGCTCCGAACTGCACGAGCAGGTCCGGAGGAATTCGGGAGGGGAGCGCGGGGAGCGGCCTCAGTTCGAGCGTCACGGCGTGCCCGCGGTCGTCCTCGCTTCCGTCGCGCAGCGCCGCCACGAGGCGCCTCGCCGTCCACCCCTCCTCGAGCCAGCGCAGGAAGCGCCATCGCGGCCGCCAGCCCACCTGGATCACCGCCAGCAGCGTCGCCGCGCTCGCGGACCCGTCCCCGTAGGCGATCCGGCGGAGCACCTCGGCGAACGCGCGCGCGCAATCCAGGTCCTTGGCCTCAAGTCGCCGCTCGAAGGCGAACAGGGCGGCCTCGCCCCGCAGCTTCGTCCGGATCCGATCCTCGACCGCCTTGGCCGGGCCGTCCGAGGGGAGCGCGAGCGCGGTGGCCAGCTGGCCGAGGAGCTGCGCCGACGCCAGCTTCCTCACGTGGGGGAGTCGGAGCATCAGCGGCTCGAGGTGCGTGATCCCCAGCTCGTCGCGCCGTCGCTCCAGCACGCGCTGCTGCATGTGGTCGTGCCCTGCCCCGTCGGGCCCCTTCACGACGATGATGGCCGGCGCGGGGCACGCGTCGATCGCCTGCGTTTGCTCCTCGTAGTCGAGCTCGTGGATCGCGCGCCCTCGCGCGGGGCGATCGCCGGCGGCGCCCGACGGCAGCACGATCGGGCCGGGCTCGCGGTCGACGTGCAGGGTGAGGAACCGCCAGCTCCAGTGGCCCCCGCTCGGCTCGAACAGCTCCCGGCGCGCGCGCTGCACCGCCACGTCCACGGGCTCGCCCGCGGCGAGCGCCGCGTAGAGATGGTGCGCGAGCCGCGGCCCGACCCCGTCGAAGAGCGGCGTCGACGCGGCGACCACCGCGGGGACGCCGTGGCGGACGAGCTGCGTCGCTAGCGAGCCGAAGGGCGTCCGGACGAGATCGGTGTGCGCGGCGAAGCACGCGTGGAGGGTCACGAGCCTCAGCTCGGGCAGCCGGCCGAGCCCCTGGGCGATGGCGTCGCCCCGGATCTCCTGTTTCGCGCCGGCGTGATCGACGAAGAGGAGCGCGCCCTGGTCCGTCCCGTGCCCCATGAAGTGGAGCACGTGCGGCGGGGGATCGTCGCGCAGCGCCTCGAGGGTCGCGTCCCAGACGGCCGGGATCTCCTCCGCCGGCGGGCGAAACCGCAGATGGTCCCCGGACACGCGCCGGATCTCGTCAACCTCCGCGCTGATCGCGAGCTTCGCGTGGCCGGGCGGCGACGCGCCCGCGGCGATCGTCCGGCACCCCCCGACGGGTGGCCGCGTGGCGCGCGGCACGCGGGGGAGGTGGCGCCGCACGACGGTGAGGTCGGGGTGGACGCCGATCTGCTCCGGGCCGTTTAGGTGGGCCGCCTCCCACGGGTAGTCGGCGAGTCGGTCCGGGACGACCAGCTCGATGCGCAGCGGCGTCGGCCCGGCCTCGATCTGCGCGCGGAGGTACGTGGCCGCGGCCTCGTCGAAGAGCAGCGCGCCGAGCTGGACCGCCGCCTCGTCGAACACCCCGGGCCCCTTCTGCTGCGCCTTGTCGAAGAGCTTGCTGCTCCGCAGGACCGGCGCTGGGTTCCACGGTGCCGGCGCGGCCGAGACGAACGCGAGCGTCTCCTGGGTTGCGTCCCGGTAGTAGAGGGGAGCGTCGTTCGGGTTCTCGGGCAGGGTGATCTGGAGGACCCGGTCGACCACACGGTCTTGTAACACGCCTCGATGCGCGTCCGCGTCGTAGAAACAATCCGGGATCCGCGGCGCGCACGGCGCCTTGGACCGCGCGTGGGGCGGGACGCGCTACCCAACGCCGGCCGCGGCACCATCACGAGCCGATGGCCGAAACATGGTCCGCTCTCCGCCGGTCCGACCCCCGCCGTCCACGCCTTCGGCCGATCTCGGCGGGACGGGACAGTGCGCCGCGCGCCTCGCCCGGTGCACTTCCGCTCCAGCCCGCCCGTGACAGGGAGCGTCGCCATGAACGACACGACCGGAAGCCTCCGTGCCCTCGTCCTTCGCTGCGCCCTCGCGCTCGCCGTCGCGCTGGTCCCGCTTGCCGCCAACGTCACCGCGCAGGCCGGCGCGGTGGTCGAACTCGACGACGCTCATCCCGACGAGGACGACGACGCTCAGCCGAGCAGCTCCGAGATCGCCGGCCCGAGCGCCCGCTCGCTCGTGTGGTGGTGGATGTGGGTCCCGACGCTGAAGTGACGCAGCGCCCGGCCCGCGCGCCCGCGCGGCCGGGCCCATCGCGGGCCCGCCGGTCGCGGGGCGGCGCCGATCATTGAGTTCACTCCTCCGGGACGGTCCACGGCCCCGCCGCGTTGCTGCGCAACGTCATCGTCCCGATCGACTTGCCCCGGAATGCCCCGAAGTTGTCGTCGTCGGCGAAGAACGCATCCGTGAGCCGGACCGTGAGCCGCGCCTCGCGATCACCGAGGACCCAGCGCTTGAAGAAGCGCTGCAGTTGATGATCCGCGTCTTGCTGGTTCTTCCTTCCCCGAACTCGCGCGACCACCGACAGGTCCAGGAATCGGCGGACCTCGCGGAACGCTGCGGGTGGGATGCCCTCGTTGGCCAGCTCCAGGGCGGTGAGCTGGCCGGCGCCCAGCCCCTCGTAGACCACCACCTTGCCGTCCGGCACGCGGATCGAACGAGCCTTGGCGCTGACTTAATAGTGGCCGTGCACGCCCCAGTTTCCGAGGTGCTTCTCGACGAAGAAGTACCAGGACGGGGCACGCAGCACGACTTGCGTAATGGACTCGCCGATATGCTGACGGTCCCTGTCATCGAATGGCGCGGGGATCGTGGCGAAGCGTCGATCGGTCACCACAGCCACCGTTCCAGGTCGGGGAAGATGTCGAGGATCTCGACGTCATCGGCGATGAGCGAGCGGTGACCGGCGGCCTCGTGGATCTCCCAGTGCCACGACTCCGCCCTTCGCTCCGCGATGTAGAGCACGTAGTAGGAGACGCGGCCCGGCGAGGGCCGAACGTCGACCGCCACCTGGACCCTCTTCGCCCGCAGGTAGTACTGGAAGGCCGGGTTGCGGGTCCAGTCGTCGCCGGCCCGCTCGACCCAGGTCATCTCGATCCATTCGATGGCGGTGTCGCGGCGCCCGACAGCGCAGACCAGACCGAGCCGGCGGCGGAGGTTGTCCGCCGCCAGCATGGCTTCCACATCGGCATGCAAGTGTGCGAGTCCGGCATCCTGGCCCCGGTGGTCCGGGCCCAGGACTTTGCGGCTCCCCTTCCGGATGCCCAGGGTTTCCAGAATCTCGACCATCCGCGGGTCGAGGAGGTAGTCGACTCCCCCGGCACGCCGAGGGCCCGTCACCCGGCTGCTCATAGCGCGGGGATGTCCTCGTCGGGGTAGAGCGGCAGCCACTCTCCCTCCTCGACAGCCCGCTCCCAGTTACTGTCGAGGACTGGGAAGTGAAGGCCATCGAGAGTCCCCGCGCGCACGAGGGACCACCCGCTGTCGGTGCGCCGATACTCCGCGGCGGAGTAGTCGAGGAACTCGACGAAGAGGCCTCGGGGGTGTCCTCCCGATTCGTTCGTGGTCAGAGCTACCACGGCGAGGCTCTGATAGAGCTTCGAGAGCATCCGGAACAGGTTCACGCCGACCATCTCGATGTAGCCGATGGTCGTCTCTACGCAGCGCAGGTCGGGCGCGAGGTCGGAGGGGTCCTGACGCCGGCGCGAGAGGTCGAGAACGTGTAGGACGGACGAGGTCCAGAGGTCGTCCCGGGTCGTGTCGTAAAGGCGGCTTGCCGCGTAGATCACGGCGGCGTCAACATCCTTTGCCTCACCCCACCATTCATCGCCGGAGAGGTCTAAGCGCTGGAGTTCGGGGTGCCGGGCAGCAAAGCGCTCGGCCAGGGTGGAGTTCTCGTTCAAGTCGATCTTCATTCTGGGTCTCCTTCATGTGTTCGATGGGGTCGTCGGATGCGACGATCCGTCTGACCTGGCGACCGAAAGCCGGTGGCTCGAACTCGAGGGCTGAGTGCTCGGGCCTTCGGGGCGTCACGCGAAGCGTCATCGCTCTCCCCGCTCTCTCGCGAGGTCGATCACTTCGGCGTGCTCGTGCTCCGCGTCGAGCGTGCCGAGGAGCCTGGCGATGGCCTGGTTCGCGATGCGGGCCGCCTCAAGGTCGCCCACCTGCATGGCCTCGACGACGGCCTGTCCGAGGTAGGCGACCAGCCTCTGGCGAACGTTGCCTGAAAGGGCCAGAGGGGCCTCTGAAAAGGCCACACCGTCGCGAACGGGCTCATCCCGGGAGCCAGAAGCGCTGTGATCCCGCGGTTCGACACGGTTGGCGACGCCCTGCCCCCGTTTCAAAATCCGCTGTCCGCAAGGGCGTGCCGGTTCAAGTCCGGCCTCGGCTACTCCCCTCGCACGTGCGGTCGAGGCGCGCTGGACCCGTTTGCGCAGCGCGTCCCTCGCGCGGAACACGCGGCGTTGTTCCGCGTGATGCCGATCTCCTGCGCGTAGTCCTTCACCGCGACGCCGTCGAGCTCGATCCGGCGCAGCGCCTCGGCGTGCTCGGGCTCGAGCGTGTCCGCGAGCGTCTTCACGCACTGGCACACCGCGCCGTGCGCCTCGGTGCCCGCGCGCGCGGTCTCGAGCTCGGCGGCGAGCCGCTCGAGCGCCTTCGATCGCGTGGCCCCGCGGCGGTGGTGATCGATCACCGCGTTGCGGAGCACCCGGTAGAACACGCGACGACGGCCTCCTGATCGCGCAAGGAAGACGCCTTGTCGAGCCCCTTCACGAACGCGTCCTGGAGGAGGTCCTCGGCGAGCGCGCGATCGCCGAGGCGTCGCTCGAGGAACGCGAGGAACGTGCGGTGGTTCTCGACCAGGGCGGTCACCGTCTCCGGCGTCTCGTCGGTCATCTCTCCACGAGGAGCACGGTGTATCCTCGGCGCCCCTCGAAAGGAAGCGCCATGCGTCGACCCGTGCACGAGCTCGTCTACGAGAGCCAGCCCGAGGAGCACGCGTTCCGCGTGACGAAGATCGAAGGGACGATCCCGGCGGCGCTCCGCGGGACCATGCTGCGGGCGGCGCCCGGGCTGATGGACCTGGGCGGCGAGCCGCTCAACTTCTTCGACGGGCACGCGCAGATCGGGGGGATCACGTTCGCCGACGGCGAGGCGATCTTCCGGAGCCGCTTCGTGCGTACGCCGCTCTACGAGGAGGAGCGCGCGGCCAACGCGGTGCTCGTGCGGCACGTGTTCACGAACCACCCCTCGCGCTGGAAGAACTTCCTCGCGATGAAGATCCAGAACACCGCCATGCACGACGTCTATGCGTGGGGCGAGGGCGAGGACCTGCGCGTGGTGGCGGGGAACGATCCGGGGCACTTCGCGCT
Source organism: Sandaracinaceae bacterium (assembly GCA_041918555.1). GTDB lineage: Bacteria > Myxococcota_A > Polyangia > Polyangiales > Sandaracinaceae > JACKEC01. Next base: position 5,238 of record JAYRVK010000650.1, on the reverse strand, counting down.
CGATCCGCGCACGCTCGAGACGCTCGGGCGGCCGCCGTGGACCTGCGTGCCCAAGGGCTGCGACACGGGGCCGATGCCCTCGCCCGACGCGAGCACGGGGCGGCTCGTCGGCTACGCGAAGAAGCCGGGGCTCAAGGACCAGATCAAGTTCTTCACCGTCGACGCGCACTGGAAGACGGTCGAGGAGACGCCGTTCCACGCGCTGTCGCGCGGGGGCGTGATCACGCACGATCAGCGCGCGACCGCGACGTGGTTCCTCGTGACCGAGCAGCCGTTCCAGGTGTCGCTCGCCGCGGCGGCGTGGGGCGAGCGCACGCTCTTCGACAGCTTCGAGCTGCCCGCCGGCGCAACCAGCGCGCTCCTCCTGGTGCCGCGCGGGGGCGGGCCGCTCGTGCGCGTGCCGCTCCCGCGGCCCCACGCGATCGCGTTCCACGTCATCAACGCGTACGACGAGGGCGAGCACGTGGTCGTCGACGCGACCTGCTACACGGGAGCCATCGGGTTCGCGCGCGCGGCGCCGCGCAAGCTGCGCGAGCGGCTCGGGGCGCGCGACGCGCACGGGCCGATCCCGAAGGCGTTCCGCTTCGTCGTGGATCCGAAGCGCGGCGCGGTCGTCGAGTCGAAGCAGCTCGGCGACGCGGCGTGCGAGGTGCCCGAGATCGCCGACGCATACATGGGCAAGCCGTACCGCTACGTGTACTCGCCGACGGTGAGCGAGGACGACGACGTGCCCGACCGCGGGGGCTACTTCCTCTTCGGCACGCTCGCGAAGCTCGACGTGACGACCGGCGCGGTGACGCGCTGGAGCGCGGGCCCCGACGCGGTGGTGTCGGCGCCCGTCTTCGCGCCGCGCGACGGTGGCGACGCGGAGGACGACGGCTGGGTGCTCGCGTGGGTGCTCCGCGAGGGCGGCGCCAGCGCGGTCGTGCTCGACGCGAAGGACCTCGCCAAGGGGCCGATCGCGACGCTCGCGCTCGGGATCCACCTCCCCGGCGTGAGCCACGCGCGCTTCGCGCGCGACGTCGCGCTCCGCGCATAGAGAGCGCGCTCAGGTCTTCCGGTACGAGGCGAGCGCGGCGCGCCAGGCCTTCTGCATGCGCGCGAGGAAGTGCTCCGCGTCGACGCGCAGCGCGTCGCGCACGGGGCCCCTCTGCGCGTGGTGCCGCAGGCGCGCGGGCAGGTACGGGACGAGGCGATCGATCCCGCCCGGCGAGCGGCGGTGCAGGCCCGCGATCGCGCGGTGGTAGCCCCAGCGATCGACGCACAGCTCGAGGCCGTGCGCGAGGGCCGCGAGGACCTCGCCCCGATCGCGCTCGTCGAGGAGCGGCGAGGCGCCGACCGCCTCGCCCCACGCGTCGAAGAACGGGCCGATCGGGGCGATGAGCGCGCGCCCGCGCCGCAGGCCGCGCGGCCCGCGGAGCGCGAGGAAGCGGTGGTTCTCGCTGGCCATCACCTCCTTGTTCACGTGGCCCGCGAGGTGGTGCTCGCCGCCGTAGCGGCTCGCGTCCTCGTGGCCCAGGCGCGCGAAGCGGGCGAGGTGCGCGTCCTTCTGGGGGGTGCCCTTGGGCCACGCCTCGATCACGCGCGATAGGTCGCCGCAGTTGTGCGCGCTGATCGCCGCGCACGAGAGCGCGAGCACGGCGTCGCCCGACGCGCGGGCCACGGCGAGGGCGCGCGCCTCGCGGGCGAGCTCGGCGTCGACGTCGGCGACGAGGCGCGCGGCGAGCTCGACGCACCCGCGCGCGTGCGCGCGGCCGAGCGCGCCCGCCCGCACCGAGAACCACTCGCCGGCGTGGCCGCTCACGTCGCCGACGCCCTCGACGTGGACGACCCGCGCGGAGACGGAGCGCGGATCCCAGCCCGCGGCCTCGTCCACGATCGCGAGGGCCGCCTCGAGCTCGGCGGGCGCGTCGATCTCCTGCCAGACGTGGTGGCGGATGTGTGGGTCGACGTCGGTCGGGACGAACGTGGCGACGGTCGTGAAGTGCGACGCGAGCATGACGCGCAGGTAGTCCAGGCGCGCCTCGGGCTCCTGCCAGCGCGGCTCGAGCGCCTCCGCGGTCGCGAGCCAGTCGCGCCACGATCCGCCCGGGGCCTCGCGGGCGAGGGCCCAGCTCGCCGTGTTCTCCACCTGCGCGCGCAGGAGGAGCGGCGCGATGCCGCGGCGCCGCGGGGGCCTCGCCGGCCGGCGCTCCGGTCCGTCCATCACGGGCCCCTTCTACACGGGCCGCGCGTCCCGGCCAACCTCCGTGGCGCCGATCGCTTCCGCGCCAGCTCGCGGGCCGGCGCGCTCGCCGTCGAGCAACGCCTCGTCCGTTCGAGGCATCATCGGCGCGATGACCTTCGTCGGACGGAGCGAGCCGCTGCGCGATCTCTCCCGCTTCGTGGCGGACGCGGCGGCCGGGCGGGGGGGGCTCGTGCTCGTCTCGGGCGAGGCGGGGATCGGCAAGACCACCACCGTCGAGCGCGTCGCGGAGGCGTGCCCCCCGGCGCGCGCGGTGTGGGGCTCGTGCTGGGACGGGGAGGGGGCGCCGGCGCTCTGGCCGTGGATCCAGATCCTCCGCGCGCTCGCCCGAACGAGCGCTCCGCCGCCGCCGCTCCTCGCGCGGCTCGTGCCCGAGCTCGGCGGCGCGGTCCCCGCCGAGGGACCCCTCGACGAGCAGCTGCGATTCCAGCTCTTCGATGCGGTCCGCGCGTTCCTGCGCGCCGCCGCGGAGGTCCAACCGCTCCTCCTCGTCCTGGACGATCTGCACTGGGCCGACGCCTCGACGCTGCGCCTCCTCTCCTTCCTCGTGCCCGAGCTGCGCGCGTCCCGCGTCGCGGTCATCGGGACCTACCGCCATGACGAGGAGACGCCCGAGCTCGCGGCGCTCGTGTCATCTCGAGTTGCGATCGTACATCTCGACGGACTCGGTCCCGAGCACGTGGACACCCTGATCCGCGACGTCGCGGGCGACGAGCCGCGCGACGCGGCGAGCATCCACGCGGCGACGGGTGGCAACCCGTTCTTCGTGCGCGAGCTCCTGCGGCTCCCCGAAGGCCAGGTGCCCAGGAGCGTGGGCGAGGTGCTGCGACGCCGCCTCGATCGGGTGTCGCCGGAGGCGCGCGCGCTGCTCGACGCGGCCGCGGTCGTCGGCGCGGACGCGCGGCTCGACGTGCTCGAGCGCGTGACCGGGAGCGCGGGGCTGGCGGAGGCGCTCGCGACTCGGCTCGTCCACGAGGACGGAGCCGCCACGACGCGGCTGCGCTTCGCCCACGCGCTCGTGCGAGAGGTGCTCTACGCCGAGCTCGCGCCCGACCGACGGCTCGCGCTGCACCGCTCCGTCGGAGATGCGCTCGAGTCGCTGGGCGCGCCGGCCCCCGAGCTCGCGCATCACTTCGTGCGCGCCGCGCGGCTCGGCACCACCGACAGAGCGAGCGCGTGGTCGGAGGCCGCGGGTCGAAGCGCGCTCGCGATGCTCGCGTCCGAGCCGGCCGCCGCGGACTTCGAGACGGCGCTCGCGCTCCTCGGCGGCGGCGATCCGGATCGCGCCGCGCGGCTGGGGCTCGCGCTCGGACGGGCGCTTCGCGCCGCGGGACTCACCGCGGAGTCGCACGAGGCGCTCGAGCGCGCGTTCGCGCTCGCGGCGGACCCGGCGCTCTCGGCCGCGATCGCGCTCGAGGTGGGGATCGACTTCACCGCGGGCGTGGTCGACGAGACGGAGGTTCGCCTGCTCGAGCGGGCGCTCGCGGCGCTCCCGGCCGACGACTCGAGGGAGCGCGCGCGCGTGATGGCGCGCCTCGCCAAGGCGCTGCTCTTCACCCCGCACACGGCGCGACGAACCGAGCTGAGCGAGGCCGCCGCCGCGATGGCGCGCCGCCTCGGAGATCCCGCGACGCTCGCGGCCGTGCTCTTCGATCGGCACGTCGCGGTCTGGGGGGGCGCGAACGCCGAGGAGCGCCTCGCGATCGCGAACGAGGTCGTCGAGATCGCGGAGCGCATCGGCGACCCCGAGCTCTCGACGCAGGGCCGCGCGCTGCGGATGGGGAACCTCCTCGAGCTCGGCGACGTGGCCGCGCTGTCGGCCGAGGTCGACGCGTACGACGCGATCACGACGCGCCTCTCGCAGCCGCACTACCTCTGGCACGTGCCGCTCCTGCGCGCCTCCCTCGCCGCCCTGGGCGCGCGGTTCGACGTGGTCGAGCCGCTCGCGCAGCAGGGCCTCGCGCTCGGCCGGCGGGCGCAGCACCAGGGCGTCGCGGTCTTCTACGCCGCGGTGATCTCGGTCCTGCGGCTCGGGCAGGGTCGCTTCAGCGAGCTCGAGCCGTTGTTGCGCCGGGGCGCGACGGAGTGGCCTGCCCTCGTGGTGTTCCGCGCCGGGCTCGCCTGCTCGCTCGCCGAGCTCGGGCGCACCGACGAGGCGCGCGAGGAGCTCGAGCGGCTGACCGCGGATCGCCTCGCGAGCGTGCCGCGGGACTTCACGTGGGTGGCGACCCTGGCGTTGCTGGCGATCACCGCGGCGAGCCTCCAGGATCGATCGGCGGCCGCCCTCGTGTACGAGCAGATGTCGCCGTACCGCGGGTACTGGGTGCGCCTCACCCGCATCGGCATCGGGAGCCTCGGATCCGTCGCGCACTACCTCGGCCTCCTGGCAGGCACGCTCGACCGCTGGGCCGAGGCCGCGCAGCACTTCGAGCAGGCGATCGAGCAGAGCCAGCGCCTCGGCGCGCCGGCCCACGTGGCGAACAGCCGCGCGCAGTACGCGCGCGCGCTCGCCGCGGTGGGGGACTCCGCGCGATCGCTGGCCGAGATGCGCCGCGCCGAGGTGGCGGCCCAGGCGCTCGGGCTCCGGCTGTCGCGCGGCCTGCCCGCCGCGCCGCCGGCCGAGGTCCTTCCGGCCGAGGGGATGTTCGCGCGCGACGGCGAGACGTGGACGCTGCGGCTCGGCGGGCCGACGGTCCGGCTGAAGAGCTCCGTCGGGCTCGGGTACCTCGCGCGCCTGATCGAGGCCGACGGCGCCGAGGTCCACGTGATCGAGCTGTCGGGGGCGGCCGTCGATGCGGAGGCGGGCGCACCGCTCCTCGACGCGAAGGCCAAGGAGGCGCTGCGGCGTCGCGTGCGCGACCTCGAGGAGGAGATCCGGGAGGCCGAGGACGTCGGGCAGCCGGACCGCGCGGCCCGGGCGCGCGGCGAGATCGCGCGGATCGCCGAGCACGTGGCGAGCGCGGTCGGCCTCGGGGGCCGCGATCGGCACGCGG
>JAYRVK010000649.1:0-8407 GCA_041918555.1 Sandaracinaceae bacterium | reverse complement strand
TGGCAGCGGGTTCGGCCACGGCCCGCGCCTGAGGCGCGCCCATCGAGACCGGCACGACCGCGACATGACCCTGCATACGATCGACGCAAGCGTTGCCGCTGCCGACCTGGATCGCGACCGAGCGCGTCACGCCGCAGGCGATCGCCAGCGCGGCGACGTCCATGTGCAGGCGCGTGGCGCTCAGCACCTCGTCCCCGTCCGTCGACTCGTACGAGGTGCCGATGCCCTCGAGCTCGCGCGCGCGATCCTCGGGGAGCTGGCAGGCGAGGCGGACCTCGATGTCGCGGATGGCCGCGCGGTGGAGCTCGATCCGGTCGCGGTCCGCGCGGCTCAGCGCGGGTGTCGACATCAGGCGCACGAGCTGCGAGCGCACGAGATCGTTGACGCTGCGACCTCGCTCCGCGATCTGGCGCTGCGCCTCGGCGCTGAGCCCCGCGTCGCCGCCGACGAGCGTGAGGTAGCCCTCGTGCGGGTCGTGGATGGGGCTCCGCCGATCGCCGGGGCCGCGGTACGAGATGCACGGGCCGCCGAGCCAGCCGCCGTTCTGTCCCGCGTACATGAACCACGAGTCGCGCCCGCCGGGGTTCAGCTCCACGCCGAGGCGGTGATCGATCGACTCGCCGGCCGCCTCGCTGTCGCCGCCCGCCGCGGCCACCGTGGGGCCGCGCGCGGTGAGGCACTGCAGCGCACCCCGCGCGTGCCCGTCGCCGTAGTCGAAGCTCTGGCTGTTGACGTTCCCGACGGCGAGCAGCCTCGTCCGGAAGTCGACGAGCTCGTCGAGCGACCGATCCATGAGGCTGTCGGTGGTCAGCGGCCCGACGGAGCGCGGCCAGAAGCGCTCGGGCTCCGAGCCGATCTCGTCGGTGCTCTGCGCCGCCGCGACGCCGTTCGCCTGGCGGAAGAACACCGCATAGGTGGAGTCGTCCTGCGCGCGCGCGGCGCGCGGCCTCCCCACGCTCTCGAGGAAGGGAAGGGTGAGCACCGCTCCGCCGAACCCGCGGAGCACGATCCGTCGTCCGAGCTTGGCCTTGTTCATCACAGCTCCTCGATGCTGCGGTTGAGGAACGCGCGTGAGGTCACGAGCGAGACGAGCAGCTCCTTCACGGAGAGCTCGCCGGCCCGTGACTGCTCGCCGAGCTGCGCCACCAGCGCCTGGTCCTCGGCCGCCGCGTGCCGGCCGAGCGCGAACTCGATCCAGTGTCGCACGTAGCACTCGTGGACCCACTGGCTGTCGGCGAGGGCGTCGGCGAGCTCGACCGCGTTCGTCACGGGCGTGGGCACGCCGTCGACCGGCGGGCTCCCCGTGGAGTCGACCGCGAGGCCGTTGTCCGTCGTGCGCCACGCGCCGATCGCGTCGTAGCCCGCGAAGGGGAACCCGAACGGGTTGATGATCTGCGCGTGGCAGCCGGCGCAGACCGAGCCGGGCTGCTCGGTGTGGAGCTCGATGGTCTGGCGGTTCGTGAGCCCCGGCATCGGATCCGGGGCGGGGGTGTCCTCGGGCGGCGCGTCGATGTGGACGCACGCGACCCGCTCGGCGAGGAACACGCCGCGGTGGATCGGATCCGGCGACCGCGTCGTCGCGTGCGAAGCGAGGAAGCCGACTTGCGTGAAGACGCCGCGCCGCTGCGACGGATCGAGGCTCACCGGCTCGAACTCGTCCGCGGTGAAGGTGCCGCTCACCCCGTAGATGCGGGCGAGCTCGTCGTTGACGAACGTGTCCGGGCTCGTGAGCAGATCGCGATAGCCGCCGTCGCGAGCGAACACCATCTCCGTCACGAACAGGTCGAGCTCGCGCGCCGCGTGCTCGCCGAGCCGCGGGCTCGCGTCGGGGTACACGTCCGGGTTGGGCATGATCCCCCCGAACCTGCGCACGTCGAAGAGCTGCCGGTGGAAGTCGACGACCGTCGCGCTGCCGCGGGGATCCTCGAGCAACCGCCGCGCGTGCTCCGCGACCCGCTCGGGATCCGAGAGCGCGCCGGCGGCGGCGGCGGCGAAGAGCTCCTCGTCGGGCATGCTGCCCCACAGGGCATAGGAGAGGCGGCTCGCGATCTCGTACCCGTCGAGCGGGACGAGGCGGCCCTCGCGGTCGTGGCTCGACTCCACGCGGTAGAGGAACCACGGCGACTGCAGCATCGCCTCGAGCACGAGGCGCATCCCCGAGGTCTCCTCGTCGAGCGGGCCGTAGAGACCGGCGGCCGTCATGAAGACGTTGCGGTACTCGGTCACCTCGTCGTCGGTCAGCGGCCGCCGGTGGGCGCGCGCGCCGAAGTCGCGGATGAAGCGCTCGGCGCGATCCTCGAGGGTGCCGCCCGGCGCCGGCGCGATGCGCGCGAGGATCTCCGGCTCGGTGGTCGCGCGCGCGGCGAGGTCGGTCGCGGCCCGCTGATAGCCGCCCCAGAGCACCTCGTCGACGTCGAGCTCGCCGCCCGGGTTGTCGAAGACGGCGTCGCCGGGGAGCGAGTCCGCGCGGAAGCTCGTGGCGAGGCCCGTGGGCTCCGCGAGCCCGAAGAGATCCTGGGCCGTGCGCTCCCACTGCGCGTGGGTCAGGCGTGCGAAGCGGGTCTGTGGAGCGGGGAGCACCACGCCGTCCGGGAGGCCGTCGCGCTCTCCCGGTCGGATGGGTGTGTCTCCCACGAACCCCTGGCAAGCGACGAGGAACAGCGCTGCGGCCGAGGGGAGGGGAACCCGCATGCGAGTGATTCTGCACCCGCTGCGCCACGCCGTCGATCGGGTGGGCCCCGACGCGGGCGCCCGTCCCGCGGAGCGGGGAGCACTCCACGCTCCGCCGCGGCGCACCGAAGGCGCTCGCCTCAGAGGGTGTCGCGCAGGAGCACGTCGCAGTAGTAGCGCACACGCTCGATCCACTTGCCGTGCGGCCGCGTGTGGATGTCCTTGCGGAGCGCGAGCATGACCCTGCGCTGGAACGTGTAGCCGTTCAGCACGGGCTTGGGCGGCGCGCTCCCGCCGGCGCCCTCGAGGGGGGCGAACACGTCGTCGCGTCCGAAGCCCCACGTCGCGAGGTCCTCCGGATCGAGGCGATCGATCATCGACCGCGCGAGCGCGAGCTTGTCCGCGTCGTGCACCAGCTCGGCGGCCCACTTCTCGATCGAGCTCGTGACCGGCCGGCCGTGCTGGCCGACCCCGATGGGGTCGCCGGGCCCGTCCTTCTTCGCCTCGAACCGCTCGCCGTAGCGCACGGCCTCGGGCTCGTTCGGGATCCCGAGGAACGCGAAGACGCGCTCGAGCTGCGCCTCGGGGCTCCGGACCAGCTCCTCGTACCGCACGTGGCAGAGCGGGGCTCGGCGCTCGCGGACGAAGCGCGCGATGGCCGGGACGTAGCGCTCGACGATCGGGTTGTAGGCGTGCGCCGCCTCCCAGTTCCCGTCGAAGAACGAGCTCGCGTACGAGCTGAACACGGCGAGCGGGTGACGAGTCAGCACCACGTACTTCGCCTCGGGGTACACCCGAGCGACGAAGTCGCTCACCAGCGCGTAGGCCGGCGTCTTGTCGAGGAAGTAGCGCTTGCCGGTCGGCGCCAGCATGCGGCCGTAGAGCGTGTCGGAGTATGCGCGGAGCGCGTCGAGGTAGTCCTCCTCGCCTCGCGGCAGCTCGCGAACGAAGCCGCGGATCGCCTCGGCGCCGTTGATGTGGTCGTAGGGCGCGCCGTCGACCTTGTCGTAGTAGCCGAGGTACGCGAGCGGCGTCATCAGGTGCGGCTCGGGGTGGGTCGACACCTCGGAGTGCGATCCGAGCATCCGCTGCAGGAGCGTCGAGCCGCTCCGCGGCGGCGAGATCAGGAACAGCAGCCGGTCCTTCATGGGGCCCATCGTGCGCGGCCTCGCGATAGCCCCGACGGGCGCGGAGTTCAACATGGCTCGTTCGTGAAACAGCCCGGGATCCCTGTCAAACTTTGTGCTAACGGGGGTCGCCTATGGAGCTGAAGGTCATCGAAGGAGAGGGCGAGGCGCGCCGGTCCACGCGGCCGCCCGTGGATCCCGCCACCCTCTCGCATCAGCAGCTGCTCGAGGGCGAGTTCTGGCGCCGCATCCCCGCGTACGCGCGGATCGACGAGGCCACCTTCCTCGATCACCGCTGGCAGATGAAGCACTCGATCACGAAGGTCGACAAGCTCCTCGCGGCGCTCGAGGGGCTGGTGGCGCCGAGCTTCATCGAGGACGCGTCCGAGGGCTTCGGCCTCGCGCCCATGGCGGTGCGTGTCTCGCCGTACCTCTTGAGCCTCATCGACTGGAGCGACCCGTACGAGGATCCGCTCCGCCGTCAGTTCATCCCGCTCGGCTCGACCCGGCTCCCCGAGCACCCGAAGCTGCGCTTCGACTCGCTCTCGGAGCAGGCTGACTCGCCGGTGCCGGGGCTCACCCACCGCTACCCCGACAAGGCCCTCTTCCTCGCGCTCGACACGTGCCCGGTCTACTGCCGCTTCTGCACGCGCAGCTACGCGGTCGGTCCGGACGTCGAGCAGGAGCAGCTCGAGAAGGTCAGCCTCAAGGCGAACAAGGAGCGCTGGGAGGCCGCGTTCGAGTACGTCGCGAGCCGGCCCGAGCTCGAGGACATCGTCATCAGCGGCGGCGACTCCTACAACCTCCGCGCCGATCAGATCAGCGAGATCGGCAACCGGCTCCTCGACATCGGCAACGTTCGGCGGATGCGCTTCGCGACGAAGGGGCCGGCGGTGATGCCGCAAAAGATCTTGACGGACGACGCGTGGTTCACCGCGCTCGTCGACGTCGTGACGCGCGGCCGCCGCCTCGGCAAGGACGTCGTGCTGCATACGCACTTCAATCACCCGAACGAGCTCACCGCGATCACCAAGCGGGCCCTCGACCGGCTGTTCGCGGCGGGCGTGACGGTGCGCAACCAGTCGGTGCTCCAGCGCGGCGTCAACGACGACGTGGACACGATGCAGCGCCTGGTGCGCCGCCTCGGCTACTGCAACGTCCAGCCGTACTACGTGTACGTCCACGACATGGTGAAGGGGGTGGAGGAGCTGCGCACCACCGTCGACACCGCGATCGTCCTCGAGAAGAACGTCCGCGGCGTCACCGCAGGCTTCAACACGCCGGTGTTCGTCGTCGACGCCCCGGGCGGCGGCGGCAAGCGCGACTGCCATTCGTACGAGTACTACGACCGCACCACGGGCGTGAGCGTGTACACCGCGCCGAGCGTGAAGCCGGGGCGGGACTTCCTCTACTTCGATCCCATCCACCTCCTGCCGGAGGCCGGGCAGGTGCGCTGGAAGGACCCCGCGGAGCACAACAAGATCCTCCAAGAGGCGCTCGACAAGGCGCACGCTCGGAACCGCTGACCAGGGTCTGGTCGCCGCGCGCTGCCCGCCGACCGGGCGGACGCGGACTGCAGATCGCAATTCTTCCTCCGCCGTCGCTCGCACGCGTGGGCCCGCTCGTTGCAGACTGGGCAGCGCCGTGCGCGTCCTCGCCGTCTTCGCCTTCCTCTTCGGTTTGCTCGTCCCCACGACCGGCTTCGCGCAGACCGTCGACGCGGTCGTGGCGTCGCACCGCGGGGGCTGCACCACCGCCGGCGTCGAGGGGCTGAGCGAGCAGCTCGTCCGGAGTCACCTCTGCGCGTACCCGGGCACCGTCGCGGAGTTCGCGCCGCACCCGGGCATCACGCTGACCTCGAGCCGCGTCCACGCGCTCGGGACCGCCGAGACCGTCGCGGCGCTCCACGCCGCCGCCGCGCGGACCCCGCTCTCGGTGAACAGCGCGTTCCGCACCCTCGTCGAGCAGTACGCCCTCTACCACGAGGGCGGCTGCGGTCGTGCCGCCACGCCGGGCACCTCGAACCACCAGACCGGCCGCGCGGTCGATCTCCAGAACTACTCCGCGGCGCTCTCCGCGATGCACGACGCGGGCTGCACGCACCCGTACCCGAGCGACGACCCGGTCCACTTCGACTGCCCCGGCCCGGACATGCGGGGGACCTCGGTGCTCGTGTTCCAGCGGCTGTGGAACGCGAACCACCCCGAGGACGTGATCGCCGAGGACGGCTCCTACGGCCCGCAGACCGCCGCGCGCATGGGGCAGAGCCCCGCAGGCGGCTTCGCCGCGGATCTGTGCGCGGCGCCGCCGCCTCCCCCTCCGCCTCCTCCCCCGGCCGCGCGATGGGGCGCAGCGCTCTTCGCGAGCACGTTCGGCGAGCCTGTCGTGCTCGCGCCGGGCGAGGAGCGCGTCGGCACGATCGAGCTGACCAACGTCGGCGAGGCCACGTGGGACGGCGCCACGCGGCTCGGCACCACCGGCCCGCGCGATCGCGCGAGCGCGTTCGCGGGCCCCGACTGGTCGAGCGATCACCGCGCTGCCGCGGTCGATGGCACGGTCGCGCCCGGTGATCGTTACCCCTTCACGTTCACGCTGCGCGCGCCCGAGGCGGAGGGCGAGTACGTCGAGACCTTCGGCGTCGTGCAGGAAGGCGTCGCGTGGTTCTCCGACGAAGGCCAGCTCGGCCCCCCCGACGACGCGCTGACCCTCCGGATCCGCGTCGAGGCGCGCACCGAGCTCCCCGAGGGCGACGCGGGCGCGGGGTCTCCCGGGGCGGACGCCGGGCCCGACTTCATGGGGGGGGGGCCCGAGCGGCCGCTCGGCGCCGGCGGCTGCGGCGTCGCGTCGCCGCCCCGCGCCGCGCCCCTCGCGCTGCTCGCGCTGCTCGGTCTGCTCGCGCTACGCCGGGCGCGCTCGCGCGACGACGACCTGTGACTCGGCGGTCTCGTCGATCGGCTGCCCGCGGAACCCTCCGTCCTGCACCAGGATCTCGAAGCCGTTGTAGTGGAGGAGCGCCTCGAGCTCGCGCGGGAAGAACTGCCGCTGCATCAGCCGGTCGTAGCGCACCTCGCTCCCATCGGTCGCGGTGAAGCGGATCACCGTCGTCATGATCTGCGTGTCGTGGTCGTACTCGAAGGCCTCGGCGTAGTCGTAGCGCCGCCCGTTCTTCGGGTGCTTGATCGGTCGGTTCTTGTAGAAGCGCAGCGGGTCGCGCACGAGGGACGTCGGCTCGGGCATCAGCACGTCGAACGCGAACCGCCCGTCCTCGGCGAGGTGCGCGCGCACCCGCGCGAGGGCGCGCTCGACGTCGTCGCGCGTGTAGAGGTGCTGGAGCACGTTGAAGGGCCCGATCACGAGCGGGAACCTCCGGCCCACGTCGACGTCGCGGAGGTCGCTCTCGAGGCACGAGATCCGATCGCGCACGCGGCGCGGCTCCTTCGCCAGACGCTCCGCGGCGCGCGCCAACATGGTCGGCGTGCGATCGATCATCACGACCTCGTGCCCCGCGCGCGCGAGCGCGAGGCTGATCCGGCCGGTCCCGCCCCCGAGCTCGAGCACGGGTCCGCCGAAGTCGCGCGCGAGGCGGACGTAGAACCCGACGTCGACGCGATAGCGCCGGTACGCGTGATCGTAGTAGTCCGCGTCGCGGTAGTGGTCGAGCGAGTGAAGGGGATCGCGATCGCTCATGGGGCGGCGCCTCCTCGGAACAGGGGAGGGAGCTCGGTGAGCACCTCGCCGAGGTCCATCCTCGACACGCGGTACCCCTCGGCCGTCCCGCCCACGTGGAGCACGACACGCCGACGGTACGGTGAGCCCACGAAGTCGTACGCCGCGACCGCGTGGAGGACGAACCGATCGCCGCCCTCGAGCTCCGTCTCTTCGATGGTCAGCTCGAGCGGCGCCGCGGCCAGCGCGTCCCAGCCGCGCTCCGCGACGATGCGCGCCTCGTGGTCCATCGCCTCGTCGGCGGCCTGCTTCTGGTGCACGGCGTGCCGCGCCTCGCCGACGCTGAGCTCGGTCGCCTCGGTCCAGCGACGACGCCGCCACGCGTCGTAGAAGCTCTCGGCGGCGCGCTCGGGCGAGGAGTCGTCGACGCGGAGCGCGCCGCGCGGGAGCGGTGCGGGAGTCGGGTCCGGCGCCCGGTTCAGCCCCACGAGCACCACCGCCGCGATCGCGAGCATCGCGCTCGCGGCCGCGAGGACGAGCGGCGTCGAGACCCGGCGCTCAGCCACGCCGCGATCCGATCAAGGCGGAGGCGAGCTCGACGAAGCCCTCGCCGCGCGCGGCGCGAGTGATCCACGCAGGCCTCACCGGAAGTCGGGCGAGGTGCTCGCGCACGTTGGCCACTCCGACCGAGCGCTCGAAGTGCGCGAACGCGGCGGCGTCGTTGCCCGAGTCCCCGACGAAGAGCCACCGTTGCCGGTCGATCGGCGCACCGAGCGCGTCGCGCGCCGCGTGGACGACCCCGCGCGCCTTGTCCCAGCTCCCCGGGACGGCGTGCACGTGCACGCTCGACATGGTCGTCGTCGCGCCGGGCGGCTGGATGATTGGCACGAGCGTGTCCACGCGCGCCGCCACCACGACGTCGGCCGCGCCGACGTCGAACGCGA
>JAYRVK010000648.1:0-4532 GCA_041918555.1 Sandaracinaceae bacterium | reverse complement strand
GGCTCGATCGACGCGCGTCGAACGATTAGTCGACCCGCATCGAGTCGAGCGGCGGGCTTGACTGCGCGCGACGCTCGACGCAATCAGCAGCCCAAGCCCGCCCCCTTCCGGCTCTACAACACCCTCTCGCGAGCCGTGGAGGACTTCACGCCCGCCGAGGAAGGCAAGGTGAAGCTCTACTTCTGCGGCATGACGGTCTACGACCACTGCCACGTCGGGCACGCGCGCGCGATGGTCACCTCCGACATGGTCGCGCGCTACCTGCGCCACCGCGGCTGGGACGTCGTGTTCGTCCGGAACTACACGGACGTCGACGACAAGATCATCCGCCGCGCCGCGGAGAGTGGCGAGGAGCCGCTCGCGCTCGCGGAGCGCTACATCGCGTCGACGCAAGAAGACTTCCGCAATCTCGGGCTGACCAAGCCCACGCACGAGCCGCGCGTGTCGACCTCGATGGGCACCATCGTCGAGATGATCGCGGAGCTCGTCCGGCGCGGGCACGCCTACGAGAGCGAGGGCTCGGTGTGGTTCGACGTCGCGACGTTCCCCGAGTACGGCAAGCTCAGCGGGCAGCGCGTCGAGGACATGCGGCAGCCCGACGAGGCGGTCCCCGGCAAGCGCTCCGCGGTGGACTTCGCGCTCTGGAAGGCGGCCAAGCCCGGCGAGATCGCGTGGGACAGCCCGTGGGGCGAGGGGCGGCCCGGGTGGCACATCGAGTGCTCGGCGATGGCGCACGAGCACCTCGGCGCGCAGGTCGACATCCACGGCGGCGGGCTCGACCTCGTGTTCCCGCACCACGAGAACGAGATCGCGCAGTCCGAGGCCGCGCACGGCTGCGCGCCGTACGCGCGCTACTGGATGCACAACGGCCTGCTCACCATGGCGAGCGGCCAGAAGATGGGCAAGAGCCTCGGCAACGTCTTCAACATCAAGGAGGCGCTGAAGCAGTTCCCGGCCGAGGCCCTGCGCATCTACTACCTGCAAGTCCATTATCGGTCTCCACTGCCGTGGAACGTCGACGCGCTGCCCGACGCCCTCGGGCTGCTCTCGCGGCTCTACGAGGCCCGGGAGAACGCCGCGCAGATGGCCGGGGACGACCGCCTCGAGAGCGTCCAGAAGGAGCTCGGCGCGGACGCGGCGCGCGTGGTCGAGCTCGCGACGAGCTTCCCCGAGAAGCTCCACGCGGCGATGGACGACGACTTCAACACCGCCAAGGCGCTCGGGAGCGCGTTCGAGCTCGCGCGCGCGGTCAACCGGCTCTCGAACCACAAGAAGGCCAAGGCCAAGGGCGGCCCGATCGGGCGCCTCGCGACGGCCGCGTTCGAGGTCCTGGGCGACGCGCTCGGCCTGCTCCAGCACACCGGCGAGGAGTTCGTCGAAGAGGTGAAGGACAAGCGCCTGCCGGCGCTCGGGCGCACCCGCGCCGAGGTGGACGGCAAGCTCGCCGACCGCGTGGCCGCGCGCGCCGCCAAGGACTGGGCGCGGGCGGACGCGATCCGCGCCGAGCTCGAGGAGGCGGGGATCCAGGTGATGGATCGTCCCGATCGCGTGGAGTGGCGGATCCGCCTCGACGTGCGCGAAGAGGCCTGATCGCGGCGCTCGCGGCGCTCGCGGCCCTCGCCGGATGCCGCGCGGAGCGCGCGCCCGCGCGGCCGAGCGTCGACGTCGAGGTGGGCTACGCGACGACGCGCGAGCGCACCGGCGCCTCGGACCCGGCGCGCTTCTACGGGCCGCGCGTCGGCGAGCTCGAGCAGGGCCGCGCGACGGTGCGGCTGCCGCACGACCCGCGGCGCGGCGCGCGCGACACGGGCCCGCCGGTCCGGCGCTCGACGCTCCACGCGCTCGCGCCGGGCGCGCCCTTCGCGCCGGACGCGGAGGAGGTCCTCGTGTTCGTGCACGGCCTCGACACGACCTTCGGGGACGCGGCGCGGCGCGCCGGGCAGCTCGCCTACGACGTGTCCTTCGAGGGTCGCGTGGCGTTCTTCGCGTGGCCGTCGGCGGGGACCTACGGCGGCGACGAGGTGCGCGTGCTCCGCGCGTCGGCCGCGCTGCGGACCTGGCTCCTCGAGCTCGCGGCGCGCGCGCGCGTCCACCTCTGTGCGCACTCCCTCGGCGTGCGCGCGGTGGCCGCGGTGCTCCAGTCGCTCGCGCTCGAGGAGACCCCCCCCGCGCTCGGCCACGTGCTGCTCGTCGCGCCCGACATCGCGGCCGAGGAGTTCGTCGCGGACGTCGCGCCGCGCATCGCGCCCTTCGTCGAGCGCGTCACGGTGTACGCCTCGGCCAACGAGCGCGCCCTCCACCACGACCTCGACGCGCTCGCGCTCGGGGACGCCGAGGACGGAGTGCCGCTCTCCGAGCACTTCGACACGGTCGACGCGAGCGCGGTCGACACCAGCCTGCTCGGCCACGCGCTCGACGACCAACGGCGCTCGGTCGTCTCGGACCTGGCCGCGGTCCTCGCGGGCCGGCGGCCCCCGGGCCGGATCGAGCAGCGGGTCGGCGACGCGACGTACTGGACCCTCGAGGGCCCGCCCCTGGAGGCGCCGTGAAGGCGCAAGTACTCTTGCGGTGGTGCATGGTCGGGCTCGCGGCGTGCGCCGAGCCCGCGCCCGCGCCCGCGCCCGCGCCCGCGCCCGCGCCCGCGCCCGCGCCCGCGCCCGCGCCCGCGCCGGGGTTCTCGGAGCCGCCGCCGATCCCCGCGGCGGGGCCCGACCGCGCACCGTTCGAGGCGCGCTGGGGCGGCTCGCTCCGCGTCGACGAGGTCGCGGCGGTCGAGGGGCGCGACGACGTGCTCGAGTACCGGCTCACCGCGCTCGCCGCGCGCGGGACCGCCGCGATCGGGCTCCACACGAGCTGGCCTCGGCTCTTCCCCGAGGAGCGCCACGTGGACTTCGCGCCGCGGGGGAGCGCGCGGCGCCTCGACGGACGCTCGCGCCGCTCCCTCGTGTGCGAGGGCGATCGCGTGGTGCTCCGGGTGCCCGTGTCGAGCCCGCCCCCCGAGTGGACCGACGCGCTCGCCGGGATCGAGGAGCGCCACGAGGACGAGGACGCGCCGCTCCGCGCGATCGTCGCGGCCCAGCTCCCGGGCTCGATCCGCGACCTCGCGCCGGAGCTGACCCTGCCGCGCACGCGCAGCGGCGCGGACGCGATGCGCGTGACGTACTGGCTGCGCGCGGCGCAGCCCGGGCTCGTCGCGCTCGAGCTCCCGCTCCACTTCTCGAGCCCCGCCGTCCGCGTGGTCGCGCGCGGTGCGCCGATCACCGAGACGATCGACCTCGCGCCCGGCCGCGGCGAGGGCGCGACGCCGCGCGAGGTGCGGGTCGGCGACGAGATCGCGATCGGCTGGCTCCGACCGTGACGTGGACCCGGACGGAACGACGCCGGGAGACGAGAGGGGTTGGGAGGCGAGGCTGCGCGCGGTGCGCGCGAACGAATTTTCGATCGAGCCCCGCGCCCGCGCGGCGGGCGCACTCACCTCGCCTCCTCGTCTCCCGGCACGAACTCGCGCGCATCGCAGCTCGAGCGGCGACGTCGTCGCGATCGCGGTGCGCCATCCGGTCCGTGGTTCGGGCTGCGTCTCTCCGCGCGAGCTCCGCCGGGAGACGAGGAGAGCGGGAGGCGAGGAGGGTGCGCGCGGCGCGCGCGAACGAATTCGATCCCTTCTCGCCTCCTCGCCTTCCCTTCTCTCGGCGCACCCGCTCGAGCCGTCCGTGCTTCGTTCGGGCTCCGAATCTCCGGACGGAACGACGCCGGGAGACGAGAAGGGTGGGAGGCGAGGAGAGTGCGCGCTGCGCGCGCGAACGAATTCGATCGGTCCTCGCGCCCGCGTTGCGGGCGCACTCTCCCCGTCTCCTCGCCTCCCGGCTCGTCCTCGCGTCTTCGCGCGCCGGGAGGCTTCGAGGGGCATGACTCGCGAGAGAAGTCGAGCTGCGCGCGGCGAACGCTCCGAGCCACTGATCTTCGTGGCACTCTCTCGCGCCATGACGTGGGTCCTCATCACCGGAGCGAGCCGCGGCATCGGCCGCGAGGCGGCGCTGCGGCTGGCCAAGGCGGGCGCGCGCGTGATCGCGACGGGGCGCAGCGCCGAGAAGGTCGCGGCCCTCGAGGCGGAGGCGCGGGCGAGCGGCGCCGGGCTCGTCGGCCTGACGCTCGACGTCACGCTGCCGGCGTCGGTCGCGCGCGCGGCGGCGCGCGTCGACGAGCTCACCTCGGGCTACGGCCTCGACGTCCTCGTGAACTGCGCGGGCGTCGGCGAGATGACCCCGGTCGTGCGCTGCGACGCCGCGCGCGCGGAGCGCACCTTCGAGACGAACCTCTGCGGCGCGGCGCGCTGCGTCCGCGCGGTCCTCCCCGCGATGCGCGCCCGCGGTCGGGGCCGCGTCATCAACGTCTCGAGCGTCCTCGGCCGCATCGTGATGCCGCTCCAGGGCGTCTACGCGGCCAGCAAGCACGCGCTCGAGGCGATGAACGACGCGCTCCGCCTCGAGGTCGAGCGCTTCGGGGTGCAAGTCGTCTTGCTCGAGCCAGGCGCC
>JAYRVK010000647.1:0-7258 GCA_041918555.1 Sandaracinaceae bacterium | reverse complement strand
GTCGTCGCCGCAGATCGCAGGAACGCAGAAGTCGGGGCGCGCGGCGGCGTCCGGGGGCACGCGCGCGCCGGCCGGGCACCCCCCCGCGCCGGCGCCGCCGTAGGGGCGCGAGTCGCGCGGGAAGCACGTCGTGCCGGCGCCGCCCGCGAGGCAGTCGCCCAGCTCTCCGAAGGGGGTCGTGCATTCGCGCGAGGGGTTGCACGCGATCGGGAGCTCGAGGCAGTTGCCGGAGCCCGGATCGAACACCGCCATGCGCGCCGGTGCGAGGCACGGGTCGGTGCCGAGCGCGAGCTCCTCGGCGTTCGGGATCCCGTCGAGATCGCAGTCGCCGCGGCGCCACGGCACGATGGCGCCGAAGCCGTCGCGGTGGCACGCGAGGGCGCGCGTCGTGTCGGGGGGCACTCCGACCGCGCAGTAGTCCCCGGCGGGATCGAGGCAGATGCTCTGCGAGCCGATCGACACGCACGCGCCCGTCCCGCCGGTCGCGTCGCCCGGACAGTCGTGGTCGGCGTCGCAGCAGAGGACCGCGCCGTCCGGGACGCAGAACGCCGTCATGCCGATGGAGACGCAGGAGCCCGCGGTTCCGTCCGCGCTGCACGGCGAGCCCGGCCCGCACGACGGCATCGTGGCCGGGAGGAAGCGGCACTCCGTCCCCTCGAGGAGCCCCGGCTCCGCCGCCGCCGGGCTCGCCAGCGCCAAGATCGCGGTCGCGAGGACCGCCCCCCACCATCGACTCATGTGAACCACCCCACGTCCGAAGCCCAAGCTAGCCCTCACAGCATGGCGGGGGCGGCGCGTGCGTTTCAAGCGAGGTGCTACGGTTGTCGGCGATGGCGGAACGCATCCTCGTGGTGGAGGACGACGCGCAGCTCGGCGCCCAGATCGTGGAGCAGCTCGGCCGCGCGGGCTGGGACGTGAAGTGGATCGACGACGGCGACGCCGCGGCGCGCGAGGATCCGGCGCCGTACTCGCTCGTGATCCTCGACCTGATGCTCCCCGGCACGTACGGCCTCGACGTCCTCAAGCGCTACCGCAAGTCGAGCGACGTGCCGGTACTCATCCTGACCGCGCGCGATCACCCCGCCGATCGCGTGCGCGGCCTGGAGCTCGGGGCGGACGACTACGTCACCAAGCCCTTCTGGCCCGAGGAGCTCGTCGCGCGCGTGAAGGCCCGCTTGCGCCGGCCCGTGATGACGCGCGCGGAGGGCGTCTCCGTAGGCGCGCTCCGCGTGGATCTCGGCGCGCGCGTCGTCGAGGTGGAGGGTGCGCAAGTCGAGCTGACGAAGGTCGAGTTCGATCTGCTCGCCGAGCTCGTGCGCCGGCCGGGGCAGGCGATCACCCGCGACGCGCTCGTCGACCGGGTGCTCGACCCCGAGCGCATGGGCACGGCGCGCACCCTCGACGTCCACATGTCGCGCCTGCGCAAGAAGCTCGGGCCGGAGTCCAAGCGCATCGCGACGGTGTGGGGCATCGGCTATCGCTTCGACGCGAGCGAGGACGCGTGAAGCTCCGCGCGCGGCTCCTCGCCACGCTGGTCGTCCTCGCGATCCCGATCGTCACCGGCTTCACGCTCTACACGACGTGGTCGCAGCGGACCGCGTTGGTCCAGGCGAGCTACGAGGCCACCGTCGAGCGCATGGAGCTCGCGGGGCGCGAGCGCTGCGAGGAGCGGCCGCGGCGCTTCGCGCGGATGGCGGCGCGGGCGCGCATCGCGCGACCCGGCGCGCTCGGGCCGGGGAGGCGGTTCGGGCGGGTGGAGGCGGTCTACGACGACGCGTTCGCGCCGCGCATGCCCGAGTACCCCGCGCTCGACGCGGCGCTCCGCGCGGAGCTCGCGAGCGGCGAGACGACCGCCGCGCAGTTCGAGGGCGACCGCGTTCGGATCGCGATGCGCATGCCGTGGGACGGGCCGTGCAGCGTCGTGGTCGTCGAGCGTCCGCTCAGCCCCGAGGCCACGCGCGGGAGCGCGCTGCGCACCGCGGGGCTCGCGGTGAGCGTGGTGAGCGTCACCGCGCTGGGCGCGTTCTTCGCGCTGGCGCCCGTGGTGCGCCGCATCCGCCGGCTCGAGGCGGCGGTGCGCGGGCAGGCCTCGGGCGGCTACGAGGCCGACGTCGCGATCGAGGGCAACGACGAGGTCGCGGACCTCGCGCGCGCGTTCAACGAGGCGAGCAAGCAAATCCGCTTGCGGTTGGACGAGCTCTCCGCGCGCGACCGCGCGCTCACCGAGTTCCTGCAGAGCACGACGCACGACGTGATGGTCCCGCTCACCGTGCTCCAGGGGCACTTGAGCGAATTGCGCGCGCGCTACGGCGACGACGAGCCGAAGGTCCGCGCGGCGATGGAGGAGGCGCACTACCTCGCGTCGCTCGTGAAGAACCTCTCCGCCGCGGCGCGGCTCGACGCGGGCGAGCCCATGATCAAGCGTCACGCGCTCGATCTCGTGGAGCTCGTCGAGCGCGTCGTCGCGCGCCACGCCCCGATCGCGAAGGCCCGCGGCGTCACGCTCAACCACGCGGTGCCCGAGCGCGCGGTGCACGTGACGGCGGACTCGACGCTCCTCGAGCAGATGGTCGGGAACCTCGTCCACAACGCGATCCGCTACAACGACGCCGGCGGTCACGTCGCGGTGATCCTCGAGCCCGGCTTCACGATCGTGGTGAAGGACGACGGTCCCGGGATGCCCGAGGAGGAGCTCGCGCGCGTCGGCGAGCGCCAGTTCCGCGGCGGCGAGGCGCGGCAGCGCCGGCCGACGGGGCTCGGGCTCGGCCTCCACATCGTGCGCGACGTGGCCGAGCGCCACGGCTACGAGCTGACCTTCGAGTCGCCCGAGGAGGGCGGGCTCGAGGTGACGATCCGCGGGATCGAGCGTTGACTTGCCACCTCGAGGCTTGGGCGGCGAGGAGCGCGCTCCTGCTCGCGGCCCGCGCCGACGAGCCGGCGGCGACGCCGTCCCGGGGCCGTCGTGACGGCCGCGGGACCCGCGATGATCCCGCTCGCGCCGCGCGTCGAGGCGCCGGTGCCCACGCCCCCCCCTGTGACCCCGCGTGGCGCCATCTCGCCGACCTCCCGGAGGCGCTTCGCGACGAGCACGTCCTTCGCACGGCCGTCGGCGGGCGCCTCGTCGCGTTCGGCCGGGGCGTCGCGGCGGCGACCGACGACGACGGCGAGCTCGTGATCGCCGATCCCACGGTCGTCCCCGAGCTCGCGCTCTCGCCTGGCCGGCGGGTCGTCCTCTCCCACGCCCTCGACCACGAGGGCGACCTCTTCGTCGTGGGCACCCCGCCACACGATCCTCCGCTTCGACGGGGTGTCGTGGCAGCTGGAACATCAGAACCTGGCGTTGGGCGAGAGGCAGACGCACGCCGCGCGGCTCGTGGCTCCGCGTCGAGGGCGGCGGGGCCACCGAGCGCGACGCGGACGGAGCGTGGACGCGACGCTCGAGCGAGCCGGTCTCCGCCGAGCGGTCGCGCACCCCGCGGCCGGACGAGCGCTGCGGCAGCCACCAGCCGTACGATCGCATCGTTCGTTGCGCCGCCGGCTTGCGCCTCTGGTCCGCGCGCGCGCGCGCTGGCTCCCCGTCCCCGAGGGCACCGCGTGGAGCCACGCGTCCCCCATCGTCGAGCACGCGGCCGGGCTCTACTTCCTCTCCACGGATGGGTCGCCCCTCTTCACCGAGGACGGAGCCTCGTGGTCGCGAGAGCTCGGCGGGATCCGTCGCGCTCGACGGAGACCGCATGCACGGCCTTCGCCGGCCGCGCCGTCCACGTGCGGGACCACTGCCCACCGTGAGGACCTCGCCGCTACGGCGTCGCCTCGGGGCGCGTCGTCACGTAGCTCATGCACACGTTGGTCGGTCCGCTCGGCACGCACGCGACCTGGATCGCGCCGAAGTCCGTGACGACCTCGCCGCTGTCCGCGAGCGTCTCGCGCGCGGCGCAGCCGCACGGGGGGTAGCTCCCGCGGCAGGGCGGCTCCAGCATCTCGAAGCGCGTGCGCTCGTCGTGGTTGATGCCGCGCACGACCTCGGTCCCGCAGCAGTCGGCCTGGTGGATCACCGCCGTGCAGCTCGCGTCGTTCGTGCAGCCGCGCTCCAGCGTGTCGAAGAACGCGCAGGCGCCGCCGCTGGCGTCCGGGACCTCGCCCGCGTCCGAGGCGCCCGCGTCGGCGCCCGCGCCCGCGTCGGCGCCCGCGTCGGAGCCCGCACTTGCGTCGGCGTCGGCGCCCGCGTCCGCGCCCGCGCTCGCGTCGGCGCTTCCACCGGCATCCACCCCGGCGTCGGACGGCCCGGCGTCGTCACAACCGGCGACGCACGCGAGACCGGCGAGGAGAAGGAGCAGTGATCGCATGCTCCGACGATAGCGCGATCGGCATCGTTGTCCGAGGGGTGGCGCAGCCGTAGGCCGTCGTTCGGCGACTCGACCGACTACGAAGATCGTCGCGGCCCGATCACGTTCGACGTCGCGCGACGCTCCCCGGTTGACGGTCCCTGGGTCCAGGCGCAGGCTGCCCGAGTGGGCGCTCCCACCGCCGAACAGCTCCGCGAGTTCGCGAGTCGGGACTGGGCCGCCGTCGCCGCCGCCAAGGTGCGACATCGCGCGCGGTTGTTCCGGAGCGGCGGGCCTCTCGCGACCGCGCGCGTCGGCTGGGCGCTGCGAGACCACGTCAAGCGCGTGCGCGCCGATCATCCGAGCTTCGCGGCGCGCCGCCGACCTCGCCGATCACCTCGCCCTGACTGCGAAGCTCGACGCCGTAGCGGCACGCTTTCGCGATGCGTGAGGCGCTGGCCGCCCTCACCGCTGCGCTCGATGAGGTCGGCGCCGAGTGGTATCTCTTCGGTGCGCAAGCCGCCTTGCTCCACGGCTCGACCCGGTTGAGCGACGACGTCGACGTCACGGCGTGGGTCGAGGACCGCGCGGCCTTCAGAGAGCGGCTGGGCGCGAACGGGATCACCGTGCGCGACGAGGATCCCGAGCTCCTACGGCGCACGCGCGTCCTCGCGCTCTTCCACGAGTCGAGCGGGTCTTGACGTGGTCTTCGCCGCGCCGGGGCTCGAGGACCAGATCCTCGCGCGCTCCCGCTGGATGGACGTCGACGGGCTCCGCGTCCGCGTCGCCACACCCGAGGACATCATCGTCCTCAAGTGCCTCGCGGGCCGCGCCAAGGATCGCGAGGACGTGGTGGCGATCCTCGCCGCCCGCGGGGACGACCTCGATTACGACTACGTCGGCAGTTTGCTCGCTCTGCTGCGCGAGGCGCTCGCGGAGGACGAGATCGTCCGCTTCTTCGAGGAGGCGCGCGCCGCGGCGGTACGGGCGATGGGGCGCTGATGGATCAGGGCGCGCCCGGCCGCGGGTGCTTCGCGTAGGCGCGCGCCCCGACGAGCGGCAAGAGGTACCACTCGCCGTCGAACGCCTTGAGCGTCGCCACGCCCTCGAACCACAGGTAGGGCCAGATCAGGAAGAGCGCGCCGACGCCGCACGTGAGGAGCGAGACCGCGAGGAAGAGGATCCCGAAGTAGAGCGACTGGAGCGCGTGGAACGCGACGAAGGGGCTCTCGTCCTTGCGGACCAGGTAGATGACGAAGGGCCCGATGAGGCCGCCCTCGACGAAGCTCAGGCCGTGCGCGGCGGCGGCGACCATCGCGTCGTCCTTGCTCGGCTCGCCGAGCGGGCGCGCGATCGGGGCGTTCCACGGGATCGGCGGGGGCGGAGCCTGCCAGCCGCCGCCATGCATCGTCGGCGCCAACGCGGCGGGGCTCTCTGAGGGGTGCATCGGCATCGTGGGCGGGGTCGGTCGGTTCACGGGGCGCTCCTTCTCGATCAGCCGGCCGCGGCCACGATCGCGAACACGAGGAAGACGACCAGGTAGATGAGCATCATCGCGCCGACGTAGACGACGGTGAGGAGGACCGGCGCGACGTAGAAGACGAAGAGGAACACCCCGCCGAGGAGCAAGAGGTTGCGCTCCTCGCTCCGCTTCTTGGCGATGACCGCGAGCTGCTCCGGCGTCGCGATCGTGTAGGGCTTGCCGCAGCGCCCGCAGTGGAACTGGCCCGGGGGCCCCGGGGGCAGGACCCACTGGCAGTGCGGGCAGGCGAGCGGTGCGTTCATGACCTCCTCATCGGTCGGGCGTCGCGGGAGTTTCCTCCGAGGCGTCGGCGCGCGCCACCGCGCCTCCGCGCCGCGGGTCGCCGATCCCGTGGATCACGCCGAAGTCGACCCACACCGTGTGCACGCCGCCGAAATAGAAGGCGCGCTCCGGGAACGGGTGGACCCTCGCGAACTCGGCCGCGAGCGCGCGCTCGACGGCGTCCGGATCGCGCCAGCCCGCGCGCTCGAGCCAAACGTCCTCGCCCTCGGCGTGCACGCGCGGCGCGAGCACCGCGTCGACGATCGAGTCGCCGCGCAGGATGGCGCGGTACAGCACCTGCGCCACCACCGAGCGGATCCGGTTCGCGCCGCCGGTCCCGAGCGCGAGCTGCGCGCGTCCGTCGTGGAGCGCGATCGTCGGCGCGATCATCGTCGGGAGCACCTCGCCCGGCGGGTGGCGGTGCCAGCCGTGCGGGTTGAGATCCTCCTCGCCGAGGAAGTTGTTCGGCTGGACGCCGGTGCCCGGCGCGACGAACCCGCAGCCCTCGCCGTTGGTGAGGGTCACCGCGGCGGCCCCGCCGCGGTCGTCGATCACGCTGAGGTGCGTCGTGCTGCCGTGGCCGATCGGATCGCGCTCGCTCGCGCCGCGGCACGCGCGCGCGATGCGCAGCGCCTCGCCGGCCTCGTCGCTCGACGGGGAAGCGCCCGCGAGCTCGGACAGGACGCGGACGACGCGCGCGCCGCCGGCGTGCGGGGACGTGAGCACCGTCCAGCCGCCGAGCGCGAGGCGGCGCGGCTCGCGGACCCGCGGCGCGGCGCGGGCGAGGTCCTCCCGAGTGAGCAAGCCGCCTTGCGCAGGTCCGAACGCCGCGAGGAGCGCCTCGTCGAAGCGAGAGGGGACGTCGCCGAGCGCCGCGGTCTCCTCGAGGAGGTCCGCGAGCGCGGGGTTCACGAGGACCGAGCGCTCGTCGGGGAGCGCGCCGCCCGCGAGCGCGAGGAGCTCCGGGCTCATGTTCTGGATCGGCCAGAGGAGCCCGTAGACCATCGCGTTCTCGCGCGAGAGGGTGAGGCCTTCGCGCGCGTGCCGGACCGCGGCGCGCACGAGCTCGGCGAGCGGGCGCGTCCCGAAGCGGCGGCTCGCCTCGATCAGGCCGGGCAGCGCGGCGGGC
>JAYRVK010000646.1:0-4519 GCA_041918555.1 Sandaracinaceae bacterium | reverse complement strand
CGTCCGCGCGCGAACGGCTCACCGCGACCGCGTCGCCGCGGGTCGCCGCGCCGCACGAGCCGCAGCAGCTCGCGGGCACCACGAGGCACTCGCTCGGCACCGTGCACTCGTCGAAGCCGTCCGCGCCGGCGTCCGAGTCGGGGCCGTGCGTGCTCGGACAGCCCGCCGCGAACAGCGCGAGCGAGACCGGGAAGAGAAGGCGTCGCATGGCATCAAGGTAAGCGCATGCGCCCGGGCGGCCAACGAGGGCGGGCTCGCGCTCGCGGTGTCATGCTCCGACGGTGCGCGCCCTCTTCGTCCTCGCCCTGGCCTCGACCGCGATCGTCGCGCGAGCCCAGGACCCGTGCGCGGGGGTCGAGTGCTCGGGGCGCGGCGAGTGCTTCGAGGAGAACGGCCGCGCGCACTGCCTCTGCGACGCGGGCTACGCGGAGCTCTCCCTCGGGTGCGTGCCGAGCGCGGGCGAGGACGTGGCGCTCCGCGCGCGGCGGGCCCCCGGCGCGGCCGCGCGCGTGGTCGCGCTCGCGGCGCACGAGGTGGATCGCAAGCGCTGGCGCGTCGGCGAGGACGCGACCGACGCGCTCGGCCCGCTCACCGACTACCTCGAGCCCTACGAGTGGTGGTGCGGCGACTTCGTGTCGTGGATCTACGCGCGCGCGGGCGTGCCGTTGACCGGCGGCTCGGCGGGCGGCTGGCTGGTCACCGACAACCGCGCGATCGCGGCGTGGCACGCGCAGCGCGGCCTCTTCGTGGATCGCGCCCACCCCGACTGGGCCACGTTCACGCCGCGGCCCGGCGACTTCGTGCGGTTCCGGACCGATCGCTACGGGCACGCGGCGATCGTGGAGCGCGTGGTCGGGGACACGCTCCACCTCATCGAGGGCAACGTCGCCAACGCGGTGCTGCGCGGGCGCTACCAAAGGTGGCGCACCCAGCGCCGCATCGAGGGCATCGGCCGGATGGCGCTCGACAACGCGCCGCCGCACGCCGACGCGGGGCCCGACGCGGAGGTCGTGCTCGGCGCGTGCGCCGCGCTCGCGGGCCACGTCGAGGACGACGGCCCCGAGGCCGCGCTCGCCGCGCGATGGACGGCCCCCGAGGGCGCGTTCGTCGAGGCCCCCGACGCCCTGCGCACGCGCGCGTGCTTCGCGGCGCCCGGGCGCTACGAGCTCACGCTCCACGCCGAGGACGGCGCGCTCCGCGCGAGCGACACCCTGCGCGTGTGGGTCACCGCGCCGCCGCCCGAGCCCGCGCCCGAGGAGGACGCTCCGCTCGCGGCGGCGAGCTCCGGCTGCTCCGCGAGCGGGTGGCGCGGCGGCGCGCTGCCCGCGCCCCTCGCGCTCCTGCTCTTCGTCCGCCGTCGGACCCGCTGACGAGGCGCTTGCGCGGCGAGCCCGCACCGGGTACGCGCAGGGGCCGTGCGCCGGCTCCGCATCGCCTCGCTCCTCCTCGCGCTCCACGCGTGCGGCGACGATCCGGCGCCCCCCGCGCCGGAGGCCACGCCGCCCGCGATCCCCGGCGAGCCTTCGGCCGAGCCGCCTCCCCCCGATGTGCCGACGCGCGTCGTCTTCGACCTCGCCGCGCACGGCGAGCGCGCGGAGCTCTTCCACGGCGACGCGCGGGTGATCGATCTCGGCGCGCCGGGCGGACACCAGCACACGCTCGGCGGCTGGCGCACGCGCACGGGAGAGACCGCGGTCGTCGACGGCACGAGCGTGGCGCTCGTCGGCGACGTGACGGGGTTCTTCGTGATCCCGATCGAGTCGCCCGAGCGCTGCCGCATCACGCTCCGCGCGCGCGGCGTCGCCGACGGACGCGCGACGGTCTACCTCGACGACGAGACCGTCGGCCACGTGGCGCTCCCGACCGACGGGACCTTCTCGATCGTGCACGTGGACTTGCCCCCCGAGCGGTGCACGCCCGGCGAGCACGATCTCCGGCTCCACGTCGCGCGCGCGGGGGCGCTCGCGGGGCACGCGCGGGTGGGCGTCGCCGTCGACTGGCTGCGCATCGGGCCCGCCGACGACCCCGAGGTCGGTCCGATCGCGCTCGAGCTGGAGCGCCTAGTGATCCCGGCGGGCTGGACCGTCGCGTACGCCCTCGAGGTGCCCGAGGGCGCGCGCCTCCACGCGCGCGGCCGCGCGCCTCGGGTGATCCTCGAGCGCGACGGGCACCCGCCCGCGCACCTCCCGCTCGGCGAGGGCGGCGCGCTCGACGTCGACCTCTCGCGGTTCGCGGGCGAGCTGGTGCGCCTCCGCCTCGCCGCGTCCGAGAGCACGACGCTCGAGGGGCCGGTGATCCTCGCGCCCGACCCGGGGCCCGTGCGCGCCTCGCGCCGCGTGCAGAACGCGCTCGTCTACCTCACCGACACGCTCCGCGCGGATCGCCTCCGGGTCTACGCGCCGGACACGCGGGTCGAGACGCCGGGGCTCAGCGCGTGGGCGCGCGAGGCCGCAGCTTTTCTTGCGGGGCACACTCAGGAGAACTGGACCAAGCCGAGCTGCGCGACGCTCCTGAGCGGGCTCTACCCGTGGGAGCACCGGGCGACCACCGAGGACGCGGTGGTCCCCGACGGTGTCGAGCTCCTCAGCGAGCGCCTCCGCGCGGAGGGCCTGCACACGGGGGCGTTCGTCGCGAACGGCTTCGTGTCGGACCGCTTCGGGTTCCGGCAGGGCTGGGGCTCGTTCCGCAACTACGTCCGCGAGGGGCTGCGCAACCAGGCGCGCTTCGTCGCGGGGGACGTGCTCGCGTGGCTCGACGCGCGCCCCACGGATCGCGCGTTCTTCCTCTACGTGCACAGCATCGACCCGCACGTGCCGTACATGCCGCCGGCCGAGGACCTCGCGCGCTACGACCCCGAGCCCTACGAGGGCCCCGTCGACTTCGGCCGCGATCGCGCGCTCCTCGAGTCGGTCAAGAGCGGGAGCCTCGCGCTGAGCGCGCGCGACCGCGTGCGCCTCGAGGCGCTCTACGACGGAGAGATCACCTACCACGACCGCCACTTCGCGAGCGTGATGCAGGGCCTCGAGCGGCGCGGCCTGGCCGACGACACGATCGTGGTGTTCACCGCCGATCACGGCGAGGAGTTCTGGGACCACGGCTCGGTCGGGCACGGCCACAGCGTGTACGAGGAGCTGATCCGCGTCCCCCTCATCATAAGGTGGCCCGGGGTCACCGACGGCGCGGCGCGGATCGACGCGCCCGTCGGGCTCGTGGACGTGATGCCGACGATCCTCGACGCGCTCGGGCTCGAGATCCCCGACACGCTCAGCGGGCGCTCGCTCGGGCCGCTCCTCCGCGGCGCGGCTCCGTCCGCGCCGACGTTCTCGCTCACCGGCTTCATGGACGGCTGGCGCGCGGTGGTCGCGGGGCGCTGGAAGCTCGTGCAGCGGACGACCGCGCACTACGCGCTCTACGACCTCGCCGCGGATCCGCGCGAGCAGACCGACCTCGCGCCCACGCGGCCGCTCACCGTGCGCTGGCTGCGCGGGCTGCTCGGCCTCGGGCTCGCGGAGGTGGAGCGACCCGCGCTCGCGCGCGTCCACGACGCCGCGCGGACGGAGATCGACGCCGAGACCCGCGCGCAGCTCGAGGCGCTCGGGTACGCGGGCGCCTCGCGGGCACCGACCGACGACGCGACCGACGAGGAGTGAGCTAGCTCGGGCCCGGGGGCTGGGGCATCCTGCGCCGCGATGTTCGACAAGGTGTTGGTCGCGAACCGCGGCGAGATCGCGGTGCGAGTGATCCGAACGCTCCGCGAGATGGGGATCCCGTCGGTCGCGGTCTACAGCGACGCGGACCGCGGCGCGCTCCACGTGCGCATGGCGGACGAGGCGTGGCCGATCGGTCCGGCACCGAGCGCGCAGAGCTACCTCGTGATCGAGAAGCTCGTCGACGCGTGCCGGCGGAGCGGCGCGACCGCGGTGCACCCGGGCTACGGGTTCCTCTCCGAGAACGCGAAGTTCGCGCGCGCGCTCGAGTCCGCCGGCGTGAAGCTCATCGGCCCGCCCGCGAGCGCGATGGACGCGATGGGCTACAAGACCGCGGCGCGCGCGCGGATGATCGAGGCGGGCGTGCCGGTGGTCCCCGGCGCGACGATCGACTCCGTGGAGCAGCTCCCACGGGTCGCGGCCGGGATCGGCTACCCGGTGATGCTCAAGGCCGCGGGCGGCGGCGGCGGCAAGGGCATGCGGCTCGTCGAGCACGAGGGCGAGCTGCTCTCCGCGTACGAGCGCGCGCGCTCCGAGGCGATGAAGGCGTTCGGCGACGAGACCGTCTACGTGGAGAAGGCGATCGTCCGGCCGCGCCACGTCGAGATCCAGGTGCTCGCCGACGCGCACGGGCGCTGCGTGCACCTCTTCGAGCGCGACTGCTCGATCCAGCGCCGCCACCAGAAGGTCGTCGAGGAGACCCCGACCCCGAGCCCCGCGCGCACCGACGCGCGCATCGCGGAGATGGGCGCGGTCGCGGTGCGCGCCGCCCAGGCCGTCGGCTACGAGTCGGCGGGCACCGTCGAGTTCCT
>JAYRVK010000645.1:0-6013 GCA_041918555.1 Sandaracinaceae bacterium | reverse complement strand
GGCTCTGCCGCGTTCGTACTGGGGTTGGGGGCCCCAGCGCGATTCACTCGCGCTGGGGGAAGGGGGTGAAACCCCCTTCGAAGACTCAGTCCGCGATGAGAGAGAGGGCCTTACGCCGCGCGCCGAGCAGCCCGACCGCGGGGTCCATCACCACGCTGACGCGCACGCGCGCGAGGAGCGTCGCCATGCGGCCCTTCGCGCGGAACGCGTCGACGAAGCCCCCCGCCCGTAGGGCGTCGATGAGCTTGGGCGCGATCCCGCCCGCCACGTACAGCCCGCCGAAGGGCAAGCACTTGAGCGCGAGGTTGCCGGCCTCCGCGCCATAGAGCGAGACGAAGCGCTCGAGCGCGAGGCGCGCCGCGGGGTCGCTGCCCGCGAGGGCCGCGCGGGCGATGCTCGCGCTCTTGTCGCCTTCCGGGCCGAGCGTGGGGAGCTCGGCGGACGCGCGCGCCGCGCCGGACGCGATGACGTGGTCGTAGATCAGCGCGAGGCCGGGCCCCGAGACGAGCCGCTCGACGCACACGCGCGAGAAGCGCGCACGCGCGAAGCGCAAGAGCTCGATCTCCGCGTCGTCGCGCGGCGCGAAGTCCACGTGGCCACCCTCGGTCGGGAGCACGCGCGGGAGCTCACCTCCCGCGGGGACGAGGATCGCCTCGCCGAGCCCGGTGCCGGCGCCGAGCACCGCGCACGGTGCGCGCGGGTCGACGCGCCCCTCCTGCAGCACGACGAGCGACGACGCGGGGAGCTCCGCGAGCCCGAGGGCGACCGCCTCGAAGTCGTTGAGGAGCGCGACCCGCGGGATCGACAGCGACTCGGCGAGGCGGCGCGCGTCGATCACCCAGGGCAGGTTGGTCGCCGCGCACACGCCGTCCTCGACGGGGCCCGCGACGCCGAGCACCGCGCCGTCCAGCGGGCCCGCGCCGGCCAGGAACTCCGCGAGGATCGGCGCGAGCCCGTCCCGCGAGGCGTTCTCGTAGCGCTCGCGCCGCACCTCGGACGGCGCAGCGCCGTCCGTGCCCTCGTAGAGGGCGAGGAGCGTCTTGGTCCCACCGAGGTCGCCAGCGAGGATCCGCACGGGCGCGTCAGCGTAGTCGCCGAGCCCGCGTGGTTTCCAGCGCGTTTCGAAGCTGGGTCGCGGTCGGACCCCCGTGGGGCACCGCGCGCGCCTCGACCCACGCGAGCGCCGGCTCGGCGTCGTCGAAGAACGCGGTCGCGACCCGGCGCGACGCGACGACGGAGAGGCCGCGCAGGAAGGTGCGCACGAGGCCGTGGAGGATGCCCTGGCCCTCGATGACCGACGCGCTGAATACGATGGTCCCGTCGAAGCGTTGGGCCTGCGCCCGCGACCTCTCCCGGAACGCCGCGTCGGGGAGCGAGCCGGACGCCTCCCCCGACACCACGACGAAGAGGCCCCCTTGCCCGTGCCGCGCGCCCATCCGCTCGATCCACGCGACGCGCTCGTCGAGCACCGCGGCGTCGGGCGCCCCCCAGTACAGGCTGATCAGCACGTTGCCGAGCCCCGCGAAGCGGTGCACCGGCCCCTCGCTGACGAGCTCGAGCTCCACGCGCGAGACAGTAGCCGGATCCCCGCGGCGCGTGCGCTCCGTCGTGGGCCCTGGTACATCGGCCCGCGGATGCGACGGCTCGGGATCGACCACGGAGAGAAGCGCGTGGGCCTCGCGCTCTCGGACGAGACGGGCACGTTCGCGCACCCGTTCGAGACGTGGGAGCGGAAGGACCCCGCGAAGCTCCTCGATCGGCTGGCGGAGCTCGTCGAGCGCGAGGGCGTGGGGGAGATCGTGGTCGGGCTGCCCCTCCACCTCGACGGGCGCGAGGGGGCGTCGGCGCGCCGCGCGCGCAAGCTCGCGGAGAGGCTCCGGGAGCGCACGGGGCGGCCCGTGATCCTGTGGGACGAGCGCCTCTCGAGCCTCGCGGCCGAGCGCGCGCTCCGGGACGCGGGCGTGAAGGCGAAGGACCAGAAGGGGCGGCTCGACCGCGTCGCCGCGGCGCTGCTCCTGTCGAGCTACCTCGACAGCCGGTCCGCGGGAGAGGGGGCGGCGTGGCACGACGACGGGTCGGACGAGCCGGGCGACGGGCGCTCGTCCGGGCGCTGACCGGCGGCCTCGCCGTGCTCCTCGCGGCCGCGCTGGGCTTCGTGGGCTGGCTCGCGATCGTGTACCCCGGGCGCGAGGCCGGTGGGCGCGGGCGAGAGGTGCGCGTGACGCTCGCGCCGGGGCTTGAGCTCGACGCGCTCGCGGCGCGCCTGCACACGGCGGGCGCCGTGGAGGACCCGTGGATCTTCGCGCTCTACGCGCGCTTGCTCGGCGCGGACCATCGGCTCCGCGAGGGCGAGGTGCTCCTCACGGACGACATGACGCCGCGCGGGGTCCTGCAGCGGGTGGCGCGAGGCTTCGGCGACGCGACGGTGCGGATCGTCGTCCCCGAGGGCTTCCACCGCTTCGCGATCGCGGCGCGGCTCGAGCGCTGGGGCGTGTGCGACGCCGACGACTTCCTCGCCGCGACCGAGGACCGCGCGCTCCTCGACGAGCTCGATATCCCGGGGCCGACGGCCGAGGGCTACCTGTACCCCGACACGTATCGGCTCTCGTCCGACCTCGGCCCGGACGGGATCGTCCGGCGCATGGTCGGCAACTTCCGCGAGCGCGTCGGACCGCTCTTCGACGCGAAGCGCGACTCGCTCGCAGATCTGCACGATACGTTGTCATGGGGCCCGCACGAGGCGCTCGTGCTCGCGAGCATCGTGGAGAAGGAGGCGGCGGTCGCCGACGAGCGGCCCATCATCGCGCGCGTGTTCCTGAACCGTCTGCGCGATCCCAGCTTCGTGCCCAAGCGCCTGCAGGCGGATCCGACGGTCTCGTACGGCTGTCTCACGGCGCGCGACGCGGCCCCGAGCTGCGCTGGCTTCGAGGGCGCGATCACGCGCGCGATGCTCGCGGACCGCGAGAACGTCTACAACACGTACCGCCACGAGGGCCTGCCGCCCGGGCCGATCTGCAGCCCGGGGATCGACTCGATCCGCGCGGTGCTCGACCACGCGCCGAACCGCTACCTCTACTTCGTCGCGCGCGGCGGCGGCCGCCACACGTTCAGCGCGACGCTCGAGGAGCACAACGCGGCGGTGGCCCGCTGGCGCAACCGTTGATCTCGGGGGCGCTGCGCGCGCCCCCGCCCCGTTGGGCAGAGCCCAACGGCCCCCCCCCGTTCGAACGCGGCCGAGCCGCGTTCGCTCCCCACGCTTCGCGGGGGGCCGCTTCGCGCCGGCCTGGGCTCGATGGAGTCAAGGAACCTCAGCGCACGATGCCCTGGGCGACGAGCCAGTCGACGACCTCCGCCGCGCAGGCGTCGCGATCGCGGCCGGTGTTGTCGACGCGCAGCTCCGGGTGCTCGGGCGCCTCGTACGGCGCAGTGATCCCCGTGAAGTCGGCGATCTCGCCGGCGCGCGCCCTCGCGTAGAGGCCCTTCGGATCGCGGCGCTCGCACTCCTCGATCGGGGTCGACACGTGGACCTCGGCGAAGAGCCCCCCCCCTTCGAAGAGCGCGCGGACGCGGGCGCGATCGCTCCGGTAGGGCGAGATGAACGCGGCCAGCACGATCGCGCCCGAGTCCACGAACAGACGCGCGACCTCGCCGACGCGGCGGATGTTCTCCTCGCGCGCGCCGGGCGAGAAGTCGAGGTCCGCGTTGAGGCCGTGGCGCACGTTGTCGCCGTCGAGCACGTAGGCCGAGACGCCGCGCTCGACGAGCTGCTTCTCGACGCGCCGCGCGAGCGAGCTCTTGCCCGAGCCGCTCAGCCCGGTGAGCCAGAGGCACGCCGCGCGGTGCCCGAGCATCGCCTCGCGCGCGTCGCGCGAGACCTCGCCGTGGTGCCAGGTGATGTTGGTCGCCCGCATGCTGCGGGAGGCTAGCTCACGGGAACCGGGCGAGGCACTCCGCGTGGCGCGCCTCGTCCACGACGGCCTCCGCGAGCGTGGGCGGCGTCGCGAACGCGGGGCTCGCGAAGTCGAACATGTCGAGCATCGGCCACGCGTTCGCGTCCCGGCCGGTCAGCGCCGGCAAGAGGTGCCGCGCCTGGATCAGGCGCAGGACGCTCGACAGATCGGTCACGCGGTCCGACACGTAGCCCGGGCGCGACCACGGGCTGATCACGATCAGCGGCACGCGGAACCCGAGCCGATCGAAGTCCCCGTCGGGCTGGCCGGAGGGCACGTCGCCCGGGTGGCACGCCTCGGGCGGCGGCACGTGATCGAAGAAGCCCCCGTGCTCGTCGTAGGTGAACACGATCGCGGTGCGCGCCCAGAGCGGGCTCGCCATCACGCGGTTCACGATGTTCGCGATCCACGCCTGGCCGCGCTGCGGGTTGGCCGGCGGGTGCTCGTCGGTCCCGAGCACCTCGCGGCTCATCGTGTCGGCCCACTCGGGATCGACCCAGGTGACCTGGGGCAGCTCGCCCGCGTCGAGGTGCTCGAAGAAGGCCTCGATCTCGTGGATGTGCCGCCGCTGCGGGGGTCGCAGCGCGTAGTGGGGGTAGGCCCCGTACGCCCACGGGACGCTGTCGTGGTAGAGGCCCCAGCTGACGCCGGCCTCGGTGAGCTGCTCCCACACGTTGTGGTGGCCCTCGGCGGGCAGGTTCTCGGTCGGGAGCGCGTCGTTTCCGAGGAGCCCGTACGACGAGCCGCTGAAGAGGTAGTAGCGGTTCACCCACGTCGGGCCGAGGACCGAGCAGTGGTGGCGATCGCTCATCGCGAACGTGCGCGCGAGATCCCAGTAGAAGGGGAGGTCGCTCTCGTCGAGGTAGCCCATCGCGCGCTCGCCGTCGGGCTCGTTGGTCGCGATGAACCCGTCCATCGCGCCGCCGTTGAACTGCCGGTGGCTCGCGCCCCAGCCGTGCGCGGCGTCCTCGATGCAGTACTCGTCGGTGTGGAACGGCGCGACCGGGGTTCCGTCGGCGGCGGGGTTGGTGAAGCCCTCGAAGCCGTCGATGCCCTCCATCGCGCCGAAGTAGTGATCGAACGAGCGGTTCTCCTGCACGAGGATGATGAGGTGCTCGATGGGGATGTCGTTGCCGATGGGGAACTCTTCGCCGACCGTCTCCCACGGCATCGCGCCGCGCGCGAAGGCGCAGGACGCGCGGCCCGCGGCCGCCTCGGACTCCGGCACCCGCGTGTAGTCGCCCGCGTCGCGGCCGCCGCCCGCGTCGGTGCCCGCGTCCGAGATCGCGGCGGCGTCGATGCCCGCGTCGACGGGCGCGGGTCCGTCGCACGCGAACAAGAGAATGCAAAGGAAGCTGACAGCGCGCATCAGGGGAGCTCCGAGAGAACGAGGACGGGGCTGAGGACCGAGTCGTTGTAGGTGGCGGAGGCGTGGCACTGGTTGCAGCTCAGCACCTCGCCGCCCTCGGGCGCGACGTAGCCGTCGCCGTCGGCGGGTCCGGTGCCGCGCCACGCGACGAAGGGGCGCCGCTCCCCCGTGAGCGCGAGCCCGAAGAACTCCCACCCGCGGGCGCCCTCGGCGTTGAAGTCGCGGCCGCGCTTCACCATCGCGTGGATGACCAACGCCGTCGGGTCCTCGCCGAGCTGCTGCTCGCGCACGATCATCGTGCCGACGGGGAACTCGGGGCTGCCCGCGACGGGCATGGCGTTCACGTAGATGAGGCTGTGGGCCTCGTGGCTCGGCGGGACCGGATCGACGCCGCGATCGAAGCTCGTCCACGTGTCGTAGCCCTCGAAGTCCTCACCGAACGCGATGAACACGTCGGGCGGCACCTCGCTCGCGCACCCCGCGAGCGCGAGCACGACCAGAGCGGGGAGCCGGCGCACGTAGATGTGGTAGCCCCGTCGCGGCCGCGTGTCACGGGGGCAGCGGCCCGGCGATCGGCGCGCGGAACGCTCCGCGCACCCGGCCGAAGCCGTCGTCGAGCGCGACGCGCCCGCAGACGTGGTCCGCGGCGACGACGGTGAGCTCGACCTGGCCGACGTCGCGGTGGCCGAACGTG
>JAYRVK010000644.1:0-6953 GCA_041918555.1 Sandaracinaceae bacterium | reverse complement strand
TGGCGCGCGCGCGGTCCGCGGGGCTCGTGCCCGCGTGACCCGATTTGATCACCGCAATCCTCTTTGACGGCCCGCGGATCGGTCGACGCGGGGCCCGTCCCCTCGTACGGTTCGGGCCGTGCGCCTCACGCCGCTCTGCCTGAGCCTCCTCCTGCTCCTCGCCTGCGACGACGCCCCGCCCCCGATCGACGCGGGCAGCGACGCCATGTCGGCCCCGATCGACGCGGGCGCGCCCCGCGACTGGCCGTTCGCGGAGGTCCCCTCCGTGACGGAGCCCGAGCCCGGGCTGCGCCGCGAGGTGATCGTGATCGACGGCGTCGCCGCGCCGCCCAACCCGGACACGGGCGACGCGACGCCCCCCGGGCGCGACCGCTTCCCGGTCGTGCGCTTCAGCGCGGCCGACGAGCCCGAGGTGCGCGCGATCGTCGTCGCGATGCCCGGGATCTTCGGCGGCGCGGGCACCTTCGAGATGCTCGCGCGACACCTCGTGCGGCGCTCGATCGAGGCCGGGGAGCCGATCGAGGTGTGGGCCGTCGACCGGCGCAGCAACCTCCTCGAGGACCTGCGCGGCGCCGACGCGGCCGAGGCGACGCGCACGGCCGACGTCGCGCGCGGCTACTACTTCCGGCGCGAGACCGTCGGCGGCGTCGCGTTCGCGGGGTTCCTCGAGCAGGACGACGTCCCCTACATGAGCGAGTGGGGCCTCGCCGTCCACCTCGGGGACCTGCGCGCGCTGATCGAGCGCGTCGCGCCCGCCGAGCGCCGCACGCGGGTGTTCCTGATGGGGCACTCGCTCGGCGGCTCGATGACGGAGGCCTTCGCGGCCTGGCGCTTCGAGGACGGCACGCGCGGCGCGGAGCTCCTCGCGGGAATCGTGCTCGTCGACGGCGCCGCGGGCACGACGCCGAGCTCCGAGACCGAGTACGTCGCGGGGGGCGACGGACCGTTCGGTCCGTCGGCCGGCCTCGACACGATCCGCGCGGCGAGCCGGTTCCTCGCGCTGCCGCTGCTCGGGCTCGAGGTGTACCCGCGCGCGGAGATCGCGGCGATGGACGCGCTCTACGCGCCCGACGAGGTCGGCTCGGATCGGGGCCGCGCGGAGGTGCTCGGCGCGCTGATGTCGATCCCCGTGCAGCGCGTCCCGCCGATGACGAACGAGGCGGCGTTCGGCTGGGCCTTCGACGACGCGTCGAACGGCCTCTCGTTCGCGGCGGTCGGCATGGGCCAGGCGACCGGCGGGCCCACCGAGGAGTACGAGAGCATCTTCGGCGCGACCCTGATCCGCCCGAGCGACTCGATGGCGACCTACTCGTGGATCGACGCGGCCGACGCGAGCCCGCCGGAGCGCACCCCGCTCGCGAACCTCGCCGCGTCGTGGATCGACGGCCGCACCAACTTCGCGGAGTGGTACTTCCCGCAGCGGCTCGCGCTCGATCTCTCGGCGGTCGCCGGGCTCGCGGTGCCGGAGGACGGCTGGCAGGCGAGCGCGGGCCTGCGCGCCTTCGACGGCGCGCTCGTCGACGCGCCGGTCCTCGCGATCGCCGCGGGCCTCGTCCCGACGAGCGGCTACGACGCGGCGCGGGCCCGCATGGCGCCCATCGCCGAGGGCCGCCCCGCCGCGGGCGCGACGCGCGACGACGTCCGAGCGTTCATGGTGCTCGACGCGACCGATCAGACGCACATCGATCCGCTCACCGGCTCGGACGACGGGACCAATCCCGTACCCGACACGGTGCTCGACTTCGTCTACGCGAACGCCGCGCCCGGGACGATCGCGCCTCCCTGATCGCGTGCCCACCGCGCCTCGGCCGTCGCTGCTCGAGCTCCCGCCCGCGCGCGCGGTGTGGGCGATCGCGTGGCCGATGGCCGCGCTCGGGGTGCTCCGCGCCTTCTATCTGCTGACGGACTCGTTCTGGGTCGGGCGCCTCGGGCCCGCGCCGCTCGCCGCGATCGGCGGCGCCGCGTTCGGCTGGTGGATGGTCGTGCTCGCCTGCGACCTCGCCGCCACGGGCGCGCACTCGCGCGTCGCGCGGCACGTGGGCGCCGCGAAGCTCGACGCGATCCCCCACACCCTCGCGTCGGCGGCGGCGGTCGGCGTCGCGCTCGCGGGCGCGCTCGCGCTGCTCTACCCGGCGCGCGGGCTCTACTTCGATCTGCTCGGCTTCGCGCGCGGCTCGGCCGAGGCGACGCAGGGCGCCGCGTACCTCGGCGCGTGCATGCTGGGCGCCTCGACGCTGGCCCTCTCCGCCGTGGTCGGCGCCGCGTTCCGCGGGCTCGGCGACACCAAGACCGCGCTCGGGCTGACCGCGGTGACCCTCGTGCTCAACGCGGTGCTCGATCCGCTGCTCATCTGGGGTGTGCAAGGGATCTTGCCCGCGATGGGGATCGCGGGCGCGGCGTGGGCCACCTCCGCTTCGAACCTCTTCGGCGCGATCGTCGGCGCGATGATCCTACGGCGGCGCGGGCTCGCGCTCGAGCGCGGGCGGCCCTCGCGCGCGATCGCGCTCGACGTCGCGCGGATCGGCGCGCCGATCTCGGGCGCGGGCGTGGGGTTCTCGCTGGTCTACGTGCTCCTCGGGAGCCTCATCACGCGCTTCGGGCCGGAGCACATGGCGGCGCTCGGGGTCGGCCACCGGCTCGAGGGCCTCGCGTACCTCGTGTGCGTCGCGTTCGGCGTGGCCGCGGCGACGATGACCGGCCAGCACCTCGGCGCGAGGAGCGCGCGGCGCGCCGAGGAGGCGACGCGCGCCGCGGTGCGGCTGTGCCTGTTCGCGATGATCCCGTTCACACTCGTCCTGTTCCTCGGCGCCGCGCCCCTGTTCGCGCTCTTCAGCGACGATCGTGCGATCGTGGAGGCGGGCGCCGCGTACCTCCGCGTCCAGACCGCGGTGCTCGCGTTCATGGCGCTCGAGGAGGTCTACCGCGGCGCCTTCACCGGCGCGGGCCGCACCCTCCTTCCGTCGATCATCGAGCTCGTGTTCACGGCGCTGCGCTTGCCCGCGGCGTGGCTCCTCGCCGTGCCCGCGGGGCTCGGCGCCGACGGCGTGTGGATCGCGATCGCGGGCTCCACCGCGATCAAGGGCGCGCTCCTCGCGGTGGCGTGGCGCTGGGACCGTCGCAAGGAACGTTGACTACCCGAGCGCGTCGCGCCGCGCGCGCCAGCCGTCGGCGCGGGGATCGTCGGGCGCCGCGAGGGCGAGCGCGCGATCGAGCCGCCGGCGCGCGCCCGATGCATCGCCGATGCGCGCTCGGAGCTCCGCGTCGATCTCCGACAGCTCCACGAGCGCGTCGCGCTCCGCGCGTCCGCGCAGCGTCCGCGCGAGCGCGGCGTCGTCGAGGAGCTCGAGGTCCTCGGGGTCCATGCCGAGGAGCGCCCGGTACGCCTCCCGCAAGTCGTCTTGCATCCCTTCGGGCCGCGCGCCGGCCGGCGCGCGCGCGATCGCCGCGAGCATCTCCGCGAGCTTCTGGATCTGGCGCATGACGAAGTCGTCGACGAGCATCGGCGAAAGGTAGCAGGCGGCTCACGGATCGGTCGGCGCCACCCAGCGCAGCGCGACGTGGTGGAGCTCGGCCCGCGGCGCCGTGCTCGAGACCATCAGGAGCACCGCCACCGACGGGTACGCGGCGACCGGATCGTCGACGGTGGGCGCGGCAGCGAGCAGACGGTCGCGGACGGAGACCGGTGTGGGGTCCGAATTCAGCGGGCCAGTCGCCTCGTGGTCGGCGTGCGGACGGTCGAGGACTCGCGTCGGCGGGCTCGAGCCGTCGTGGAACGATTGAACGGACGACACCGGCGGGTCGCGTCCGAAGAACACGAAGCCCAGCGCGACGCCGGCGCCGTCTCCTCCGTCGAGGAGGACGTAGTCCCACTGGACGTGCTGATCGATCACTTCGGCGACCGAGTAGATCTGGAGGAGCGTGAACGTCGCGAGCGTCGACGCGTCCGGCGGGCGCGCGGGGCGCCCGAGGATCACCGCGCGGAGCGCGGGAGGGCGCGGCAGCGTGATCGACGGCATGGGCACCACCGTCGTCGCGCTCGACCAGTGCCAGCACCACCCCTCGAGCGTCCCCTCGACGAAGTCCGGGTTGCGCCCAGCTGGGCACGAGGCGCCCTCGAGGTGGGAGGCCTCGAGGATGTGCACGGCGCGATCGAGGAGTGGGAGGCAGAGCTCTCCGGCGCAGCCCAGGCCGGCCGGGCAATCGCCCATCGCGCAGCGCGTGCGGCACGCCCCCCTCTCGCAGATCCCCTCGCAGTCGGCGCCGCAGGTGTCCGGACGCACGCAGCCGCTGGCCGAGCGGCACATCGTCTCGACCGGGCAGTCCTCCGGCGCGAGCGTGCACGGGTGCTCGCACCGGGCGGTGCTCGCGTTGCAGACGAACTGGAGGTCGCCGCACGCGATCCCGCAGGAGGAGCCGTCGCCCGCGTCCTCGAGGAGTGGGCCCGCATCGTACGACGCGCGCTGGCAGCGCCGGAGCACACACCGCGGGGCGGCGGCCGGGCACTCGAGGTCGGTGGCGCACGCGAAGACCCCATCGGCGATCGCGGGGGGCTCGCACCCGAGCACGAGGAGCGCGACCGCGAGCACGCGCCTCACAGGCGCCCCCGCAGCTCGAGCCGCGCCTCGACTGGGCCGACCGACACCGAGAGGTGGAGCGCGCCGAGCCACGCGAGGCCCGCGGACGCGACGCCGGCGCCGACCGCGAGGAGCGCCCAGCCGAGCGGGGTCACGATCTGCGTGCGGGCGTAGCGCTCTTCGTAGGCGGCCCAGCGCTCTCCGCTCCTCGCGTCCTCCACCTGCTCGTGCTCGACGAGGCCCCACGCGAGCGCGCCGGCGCCCACGGCGAGCGTCGCGAGCCCCGCGGCGAGGAGCGCGTGCGCGGGCGTCTCGTCGATCCGCAATTCGTATTGCGGTGGCGCGGGAGCGTCCGGATCGGCCCGCGCCGCGGGCGGCGGCTCGGCCGCCTCGGGCACGGCCTCCGCGCTCGCGCCCTCGCTCAGCCCCACCAAGGTGATCAGCCGCTCGCCACGCGCGCCCGGGAGGAACGAGACGCGGAACACCTCGCGGTGGAAGCCGGGCGCGTAGAGGTCGATCACGTGCTCGCCGGGATCGAGGACGAGCTCGCGGTCGTGGCCCGTGCCCTCGACGCGGAGCCCGTCGACGCGGAGATCGGCTTCGGCGGGGCTCACCGAGAGGTGCAGGCGCGCGAGCCCCGCGCGCGCAGCCTCGAGCGCGGCGAGCGCCGCGGCGCGGTCGGGGTCGTCGGCCGGAGCCGCGCGCAGGTACCGCTCGTAGTGCTCGACCGCCTCGCGGCCGCGCCCGAGCCGGACGAGGATCCCCGCGACGTTGAAGATCGTGTTCGGCCGCTCGACGAGCGCGAGCGAGCGCTGGAAGTACACGAGCGCCTCGCCCCACCGATCCTGGCGGGTGAGCTCCACACCCTCGACGAACAGCTCGCGCGCGCGCGCGAACGTGGCGTCGGACGCGTCCTCCTGCGCCGCCACGGGCAGCGCGAAGAGCAACCCCGCGATCAGCCCGAGCGCACCGTACCGGTGGGGCACGGCGCTGATCCTACAACGAGGTGATGGAGAAGCGCTCGATGGGCTGCTGCACGCGCGGGCCGCGCGTCCAGACGCTCAGCGCGACGTCCACACGGGAGATGTCGCCCTCCGCGAGGCTCGCCTCGGCGGCGAGGGACCGCACGAGCGCCGAGGCAGGCGCGGGCTCGGCGAGCGAGCTCAGCGGCGCGAACGAGCGCGCGCCGACGGCCCCGAGGACCGAGGGCCGCGGGCCTTCGAGGTCCTCGTCCCAGGCGGCGTAGCGGGTGACCGCGCGCGCCCGAGTCCACATGCGCACCTCGAGGAGCACGCCGGCGTCGTGGCGTACCATCGTCGTGGGAGCCAGCTCGACCTCGACCCGGAGATCGAGGTCTGCCGGCGCCGTGATCTCGTGCGTCCGCAGGAGCGTGAAGCTGTACACGCCGCTCGTCGGCGCAGTGGTGTCGCGGCCCATCAGCTCGACCACCACGCGGCCCGCCGCGACATCGACGATCGGATCCGGGAGGATGGTCGCGCCCTCCCGCGCGCAGCAGTAGCCGGCGAGCGTCCCCGAGGCGAAGTCGTCGTTGGGCCCGACGGGACAGCTCTCGGCCGCGAGGACCGACTCGAGCGATCCGAAGGACGCGCACGAGAGGAGGCTCGACTCGCAGTACTCCGCGCCGTCGCACCGGCTGCCCGGGGCACAAGGGCCCAGCGCGCAGGACGGGAAGCACCCCCCGAGGGGGCCGCACACCTCGCCCGACGAGCAGGGGCATTCGGAGGCGCTGCATCCGAGCCCGGTGAGGCAGCTGGATCCGACGGGGCACGCGCCGAACCCTTCCTCGCAGGGGTGCACGCACTCGTTGCCGCGGCACCCGAGGTCCAGCGTGCAGGACGGGCACGAGCGCACGTCGGGCGCGCTGCTCGCATCGAACGACGGGAGCGATCGCCAGCACCGGGTGTCGACGCAGTCGTAGCCGATCGGGCAGTCGTGCTCGGCGTCGCAGGCGATCTCGCCGTTCGGGATCGCCGGTGCACACGCGCCGAGCAGGCTCGCGAGCATCGCAAATCGCATTGCTCCCTGCGTCACGGCAACGGTCCCGCCAGCGCGACCGCGACGTCCGTGGGAGACGCGCGCAGCCCGATCAGCCAGCCCGCGCCGAGGCTGGTCCCGGCGAGCCCCACGCCCAGGGCGACCGCGCCGAGCGGCGTGAGCACCGTCGCGCGCGTACGCGTGCCCTCGAGCTCGCGCCAGAAGCGTCCCTCCGGTGCCTCGAAGTCGGCACGCGCGGCGAGACCGACCGCGAGACCGACCCCGCCCAGCGCGGCGAGCGCCACCCCGACCGTGACCAGCCAGTGGCCCCCGGTCTCGTCGGGCGGTGCCGGGGGCGCGGCCCGGACGGCCGCCGGCGGCTCG
>JAYRVK010000643.1:0-6700 GCA_041918555.1 Sandaracinaceae bacterium | reverse complement strand
CTCGACGCACTCGCGGGTCGCCTGCGCGCACGCGGCGATGCAGTAGAGGAACATCCCTTGCGCCGGATCCGCCGCCGCGGCGAGCGGATCGAGCCTCGTGTGGCCGTCGTCGGGGGGCAACACGGTTTGCATTCCGATACCGAGCATCGCGCCCGCGCTGCGCGCGTGATCGAGCCGCGCCGCCTCGCGCCTGGCCTCCCCCGCGAGCAGCGCCTCGGCGGCGCGCGCGACGAGACCCGCGGCCCGCGCGCGCTCCGCGGTCCCCGGTCCGCTGGGGCTCCGGTAGTGCCCGACCCCGCCCGCCGCGATCTGCTCGCAGCCCGTCGCCGCGTGCACGAGCGCGTCCGCGGTGCCGCCGCTCACCGCGAGGTCGAGGGCCTCCCCGATCTGGGCGAGGGCGCCGGGGGAGCGCTCCTCGGCGAGGTAGACGGCCAGCGCGCTCGCCTCGATCACCCGCTCGATCGGGACCCCGCCGCAGGCGGCCAGCCACACGCGGTGATCGGGCCGCGCGCAGCGCTCCCACGCCGCCTCGAGATCGAGGTCGCCGTCCCGCACCTCGCGGACGAGCTCGGGGGGCGCGTCCGCGGTCTCGAGCCGCTCGGAGAGGTCCACGTCCGCCTTCTTGCTCCTCCGTGAGCTGCTGTATCATGTCTCCGTGGGCGAGCTGAAGCCGCGCGGCGCGAGATCTCCGAGCGCCGCCTCGATCGTCGAGGAGGTGCTCTCGGCGATCCTGTCGCCGCGCCGAGTGCGCGAGGTGGTCGACGAGGCCCTGCGCCTCGGCGGCGCGGCGACGGTGCCGGACTCGCCGGTCTCGCTCCGCGTCTTCATCGAGGGCCCGCTGTTCAGCGCGCTCAGCCGCCACCTCGGGATCGGGGACGCGCTCGACATCGGCGCCCAGGTGCGCGCCGCGCTCGCGCTCGCGCTCCGCGAGGAGGTCGGCGCCGCGGTCGAGCCCGACACCTCCGAGGTGCGCGAGCG
Source organism: Sandaracinaceae bacterium (assembly GCA_041918555.1). Lineage (GTDB taxonomy): Bacteria > Myxococcota_A > Polyangia > Polyangiales > Sandaracinaceae > JACKEC01. The sequence continues at coordinate 5,722 of JAYRVK010000643.1, read as the reverse complement.
CCGCGTGAGCTCCCCCGCGCACGGCGTCCGGGTGATCGCGGTCACCAAGGCCTCGATCGTCGTCTTCCTGCTCCAGGACATGCTCGGCCAGGGCGTCGAGATCCACCCCGTCGGCTCCGAGCGCGCGCTCGAGGATCGCCTGCGCCGCCTCGGGGGCTCGCCGTCGCTCATCGTGATCGATCGGCGCCACCCGTGCGTCGGCCTCGAGGCGTGCCGGCTCCTCGTCGGGCTCGCCCCGCGCTCGTCCACCGTCGTATGGTGGGGCGCGCAGGGGCCCGAGCAGCTCGAGGTGGAGGAGCGGCTCGAGGGCGGGCCGCGCGTCATCCCGACGCATCGCGACATGGAGCTCGCCGATCTCGGGGAGCTCTGCCGCGGCGTGATCGAGCTGATGTAAGCTCGGCGCGTGAAGTGGTGGCTCCTGGCGCTCGCCCTCGCGGGCTGCGGCGCGTCGGCGCGGCCGGCGCGGCCGGGGAGCCTCGTCGCGCGGCGGCCTCCGCACGAGCCGTCGAGCGCGTGGTGCCAGGGTCTGCCCGGGCACTCCGGGGGCACATGCGCGATCGCGACGCTCGACGCCGAGGCGGGCTCCGTCGAGGTGCTCCTCCGGATCGCGCCCGAGGCCCTGCCGGCGGGGCGCACCCAGGTCGAGGTCCGCGGCGGGGGCGAGGTGCGCGCGCGAGAGCGCGACGTCACGGAGGTGCGCTACACGGTCGCGCTCGACGGAGCGCCGGCGCCCGGCGCGAGCTTCCGCCACCCGGCGGGGTGGCACCTCGCAGGGAGCTCGTTCGCACCCGAGATCCTCGTCGATGGGGTCGCGGTCGACGTCGCAGCGACGTTGCTCCTCGACGTGGGTGAGGCCCCGGTGCTCTCGAGCGCGGGCCCGGGCGCGCGTGTCTTCGAAGCGGCCAGCTTCGCGCGCCTCGCGGAGGAGTCCTTCGAGGTCGGCCCCATCGCGCTCGGCCGGCGCGAGGTCGAGGGGACCACGCTGTGGGTCGGCGGGACGGGCCGCGGGGACGGGGAGCTCGAGGTCGCCGCCGACGCGCTCGGCGAGGCCTACCGCGCGCTCGTCCACGCGCTCGGCGAGGGGCCGTCGGACTCGCTGCTCGTGGTCCTGCACCGCCCGGAGGCCGAGCCGTGGGGCGAGCGCCGCGGCACGTCGCTCGTCTACGCGGTGCCGCCGAGCGAGGACCCGGAGGCGGCGCTGGCCGACGCGCTCCGGCCGATGGTGGAGCTGTTCCTCACGACCGAGGATCCGTGGATCGGCGACGGCGTGGTGACCTACCTCGCCACGCGGGTCGCGATCGAGCGCCTCGAGCTCGACGACGGCGCGCTCAGCCGCCAGATGCTGCGCGCGGCGGCGACCGAGGAAGATCGCGGCGTGCTGGCGGCCTTCTGCCTCGATGGCTACCTCGCCGAGCGCCGGAGCTCGCTCGCCGCGACGCTCGCGCGCGCGCGCGGCGCGCCGCTCACGACCGACGCGATCCTCTCCGACCTCGCGGCGATCTCGTCGGGGGCCGCAAGTTATCTTGCGGCTCTCCTCGAGCCGGGCGCGGAGCTCTCGGTCGACGAGTGCCTCGAGCGACAGGGGTGGCGCGCCGAGCCCGCGGAGCTCGAAGGGCCGACGGACTCGGCGCTGCGCGACGCGCTCGCTGTCGCGTCGTGGCATCCCCTCGAGGGCGTCCCCGCCCTGCGGGTCGGCACGACCGCGCCGGGGGGCCCGCTCCAGCGCGGCGATCACCTGCTCGGCGTGGGCGCACACCGCGTGGGGAGCCCGGACGACGTCGCGTGGGCGCTCCGCGAGCTCGCGGCCGGGTCGGAGGTCGTGCTCGACGTGCGGCGCCGCGGCGAGCGGGTGTCGATCGACTGGACCGTGCCCGACCTGGCGACCGTCGAGCGAGCGGCGCGCCCCCACGTCGCGCTCGCCCGGGTCGAGGCGGCGACGCCGTGAGGGTCGCCGTCCTCGCGAGCGGGCGCGGGAGCAACCTCCGCGCGCTCGTCGCCGCCATCGACGAAGGCGCCTGCGCGGTCGAGCTCGTCGGCGCGCTGAGCGATCGGGACGGCTGCCAGGCGCTCGCCTTCGCCGCCGCGCGCGGGCTCGCGACGAGCATCGTGCGGCCCGCCGATCACCCCGATCGCGCGGCCTGGGACCGCGCGCTCGCGGAGGCGGTGCGCGTGCTCGAGCCCGAGCTCGTCGTCCTCGCCGGCTTCATGCGGGTGCTCGGGCCCGCGACGCTCGGCGCGTTCGAGGACCGCATCGTCAACGTGCACCCCTCGCTCCTGCCCGCGTTCCCGGGGCTCCACGCGCCCGCGCAGGCGCTCGCGGCGGGCGTGCGCATCGCGGGCTGCACGGTGCACCTCGTCGACGCGGGCGTCGACACCGGTCGGATCCTCGCGCAGGGCGCGGTGCCGGTGCTCGCCGGCGACGACGCGGAGCGCCTCCACGCGCGGATCCAGGCGGTCGAGCACCGGCTCCTGCCGCGGGTGGTCGACGCGCTCGCCCGCGGCACGCTCGAGGAGGTCGCGGCGTGCTTCGCCTTCGAAAAGGGCGAAGACCCGCGCCCGTGAGGGCGAGGGTCTCCGCGAGGCAATGCCCAGGCGCGCCGGTGGCCAGACCGTGTCGGGAAGACCCGGCCGAGGCCCCGTCCGCGTGCGTCGTCCGAGGCCTCGGCCGGTCGCGCCGGAGGAGCTTCAGAAGGGGAGCCGGCGGAGGAGCCCGCGGCCCGCGCCGGTCCCGCCCGCCACGAAGGCGGCGACGGGGTTCGCGACGTAGCAGAAGATGATGTCGAACATCGTCGTGTGGTACGCGATCCAGCTCGTGCCCTCGGGCGCGCCGACGAGGATCTTCGCGGCGAGCACCATCCCGAGCGACGCGGCCGCGGCGATGCCGCCGGCGACCGGGGAGGCCTTTCCACCGAGGCGGACGGCCATCAGGCCCGACGCGCTGCCGATGAGGACGGCGAGGTAGCTGAACTCGGCGACGAAGCGACCGACGACGCCGTAGAGGACGCCCGCCGCGATCGCGCCGACGAGGGCGCCGGCGATCGCCTTGGGGAGGTTGAGCTCGGCCTGCGAGTCGCTCTCGTCCGAGCGGGTGGCGGCGGTGGCGGCGTTGCTGAGCTGGTTCAGATCGAAGTTCATGATGATGGTCTCCGTGCGTGCGGTGGTCTTCCCGCTCGCGTGGTCCCGCGAGCGAGGAGACCCTTCCGCAAGGCACGGGCCAGCGCGGGCGGGCCCCGGGATCGCGCGATCGGTGGGCAACGCTTGCTCGATCGCGCAAGCCGCCTCGTACGCAAGAGCTACGCGTCGAAGCTCTTCTTGATGCCGTAGCTGCGGATCTTGTGGACCAGCGTGCGGAGCGGCATGCGCAGGAGCTTCGCGGCCTGCGTCTGGTTGCCCTGCGTGCGCGCGAGCGCGTCGAGGATGAGCTGCGTCTCGTACGTGCGGACGCGCTCGCGGAAGTCGGCGTCGTCCTCCTCGTCGAGCGGGAGCGCGGCGGGGGCCGTCGTCGGCGCGGCGGGGCGGCACACGCGCTCGGGCAGGTCGTCGAGGCCGATCGTGTCTCCCGCCGCGACCACCACCGCGCGCTCGATCACGTTGCGGAGCTCGCGCACGTTGCCGGGCCACGGATAGCGCCGCAGCGCCTCGCGCGCGACGTCGGAGAGCGCGCGCACGCGCCCGCCGCCCTCGCGGCTCGCCTCCTCGAGGAAGCGATCGACGAGCGCGTCGAGATCGGCGGCCCGCTCGCGGAGCGGCGGCACCGACAGCGTCATCGTGTTCAAGCGGAACAAGAGATCTTGTCGGAACGACCCCTCCTCCACCATCTGCTCGAGGTCGCGGTGGGTCGCCGCGACCAGCCGCACGTCGACCGCGATCTCCTCGGTGCCGCCGACCCGCGTGAGCCGTCCCGTCTCGAGCACCCGCAGCAGCGCGGCCTGCGCGGCGGGCGGCAGCTCGCCGATCTCGTCGAGGAAGAGGGTCCCCCCGTCGGCCTGCTCGAAGACGCCCGCGGCGCGCCGCTCCGCGCCCGTGAACGCGCCCTGCTCGTGGCCGAAGAGCGTGCTCTCGAGGAGCGAGCCGGGGATCGCGCCGCAGTTGAGGCTGCGCATCCGGGCCTGGGCGCGAGGCCCCCCCTCGTGGATGAGGCGCGCGACGACCTCCTTGCCGCTGCCCGTCTCGCCGTGGATCAGCACGGGGAAGCTCGCGGCCGCGACGCGCTCCACGAGATCGCGCAGCGCCTGCATCTTGGGGCTCGCGAAGAGGGGGCGATCGGTGACGGTCCGCGCGAGCTCGTCGTCCTCGAGCATCGTGCGCCGCCGCGCGGTGGCCTGCCGCGAGAGGCTGCGCGCGCGATCGATCATCTCGCCCGCGCCCGCCGCGCCGAACGCCACGCCGCAGGTGAGCGTCGGCTCCCCCACGCGGTCCCCGTCGACGAGCGCGGAGGCCACGGTGCGCGCGCGGTCGCGATCGCTCTCGACGAGCAGCACGAGCACCGCGCTCTCGCCCCAGAGGGCCATGCGATCGACGGGGCGCAGCGTGTTGCGCAGGCGCGGCACCCAGCGGCTCACGTGCGCGTGCTCGCCGCCGAGCGCCTTGATCATCAGGAGCGCGATCGGGCGCCGGAACGTGCGCGTGCGCAGGAGCTCGTCCGAGAGGTGCGCGTGGAAGCGCTCGTAGCTCTCGATCCCCTCGAGGAGCGGCGCGCGCGCCTCGGTGAGGTTCACCGAGACGGTGACCGCGCCGAGCGTGACCGCGTCGCCGGGCCCGAGCACGGTGCGCTCGATCCGCTCGCCGTGGCGGTGCGTCCCGTTCGTCGAGCCGAGGTCCTGGACCTCCACGCCCTCCGGGATGCGCGTGAAGCGCGCGTGCTGCCGCGAGAGGCTCGGGTCGTCGACGACCACGTCGGCCGGCCACGCGCGCCCGACCACGAGGCCCGGCCCTTCGGCGAGGGGCATCACCTTCACGTCGTCGCGGTGGTAGACCACCAGCGACGCGCGCGGCCCGCCCGCCTCCCGGGCGCGCTCCAGGGTGCTCTGCGACAGCGTCGTCTTCTCGTTCGCCACGGTCTCCTCGGGGCCCTCGCGGGGGCCGCAACCCGTGCCATCCTAGCGCCTGTGAGCCCGTCGAGCCTCGTCGGCCAGCGCGTCGAGCGAGACGACGTGGACGCGCAGCTCGGACAGGGCGGCTTCGGCGCGGTCTACCGCGCGCGGCACCGCATCGTCGGCAACGAGGTCGCCCTCAAGGTGCTCTGGCCCGACCACGCGAGCGACCCGCAGAAGGTGAAGCGCTTCCTGCAGGAGGCGCGAGCCGCGGCGGCGGTCGGCTCCGAGCACATCGTGCGCGTCTTCGACGCGGGGCAGACCCCCGAGGGCGTCGCGTTCCTCGCGCTCGAGCTCCTCGACGGTCGCGATCTCGACGACGAGCTCCGCGCGCGCCGGACGCTCCCCGTCGACGAGGCGGTGGCCATCGTCCTCGAGATCCTCGACGGCCTCGCGGCCGCGCACGCGCCGGGGATCATCCACCGCGATCTCAAGCCGGGGAACGTGTTCCTCGCGCGCGCGGCGCGCGGGCGCGCCGTGAAGATCCTCGACTTCGGGATCTCGAAGATCCTCGGGCAGAAGACGATGACCGCCGCAGGGAGCATCCTCGGGACCCCGCAGTACATGGCCCCCGAGCAGCTCGCGGGGGACGGACGCATCGACCCGCGCGCGGACCTCTACGCGGTGGG
>JAYRVK010000642.1:0-14238 GCA_041918555.1 Sandaracinaceae bacterium | reverse complement strand
GAGTGCGACGACGGGAACACCGCGGACGACGACGGATGCCTCGCGACGTGCGTGGCCGCGCGGTGCGGCGACGCGGTGGTCCGCGCCGGCGAGGAGGAGTGCGACGACGGCAACACGCTCGACGGCGACACCTGCAACGCGGATTGCTCGCTCCCGGGCTGCGGCGACGCGATCATCCACCCGGACGAGGAGTGCGACGACGGCAACGACGACAACACGGACCTCTGCCTCGACACGTGCGTGCAGGCGTCCTGCGGGGACGGGTTCGTGGGCCCGGGCGAGACGTGCGACGACGGCAACACCCTCGACGGGGACGAGTGCTCGAGCGCGTGCGCGGTCCCGACCTGCGGCGACGGCGTGGTCGACGACGGCGAGGCGTGCGACGACATGAACGCCGCGGACGACGACGGCTGCCTGTCGACGTGCGCGCTCGCCTCGTGCGGGGACGCCGTGGTGTGGACCGGCATGGAGACGTGCGACGACGGCAACGACGTCGACACCGACGCCTGCGTCGACTGCGCGGACGCGCGCTGCGGGGACGGCGTGGTCCAGGCGGGCGTCGAGGAGTGCGACGACGCGAACACGACCGACACCGACAGCTGCCGGAACACCTGCGCGAGCGCGCGCTGCGGCGACGCCGTGGTCGGCCCCGGGGAGGCCTGCGACGACGGCAATTCCGACGACTCCGACGGGTGCACCACGATGTGCCGCCTCGCCTCGTGCGGCGACGGCACCGTCCAGATGGGCGAGGCCTGCGACGACGGGAACACGTCCAACACCGACGGCTGCCTCAACACCTGCACCGTGGCGCGCTGCGGTGACGGCGCGACGCAGATGGGCGTCGAGCAGTGCGACGACGGCGACGTCGACGACGCGGACGAGTGCACGAACTCCTGCACGATCGCGCGGTGCGGCGACGGCGTGATCCGAGCCACCGTCGAGGAGTGCGACGACGGCAACACGACGGACACGGACGGGTGCCTCAACTCGTGTCGCGACGCGCGCTGCGGCGACACGGTGGTGCGGACCGGCGTGGAGGAGTGCGACGACGGGAACACGTCGAACACCGACGCGTGCGTCGCGTGCTCGAGCGCGATCTGCGGCGACGGATACGTGCGCGTCGGCACCGAGGACTGCGACGACATGAACGCCGTGAGCACCGACGCGTGCGTGGCGTGCCGGGCGGCGACGTGCGGCGACGGCGCGGTCTGGGTCGGCGTCGAGGACTGCGACGACATGAACGCGGTCTCCACCGACGGCTGCGTCGACTGCGACACCGCGCGCTGCGGCGACGGCTTCGTCCACGCGGGCGTCGAGGAGTGTGACGACATGAACGTCGACACGACGGACGCGTGCGCGATGTGCTCGAACGCGGTGTGCGGCGACGGGTTCGTCTACCTGGGGATGGAGGAGTGCGACGACGGCGCGATGAACTCGGGCTCGGTCCCCGACGCGTGCCGCCCCACGTGCGCGGTCGCGTACTGCGGCGACAGCGTGGTCGACAGCGGCGAGACCTGCGACGACGGCAACTTCGTCAACGACGACGCGTGCTCGAACGCATGCGCTCCGGCGGGCTGCGGCGACGGGATCGTCCAGGCGGGCGAGCAGTGCGACGACGGCGCGGCGAACTCGAACACGATGCCGAACGCGTGCCGCACCACGTGCACCAACCCGCGCTGCGGCGACATGGTCACCGACACCGGCGAGGCGTGCGACGACGGGAACATGGTCTCGACGGACGCGTGCGTGGACTGCGTCGCGGCGCGCTGCGGCGACGGGCACCTGCGTGCGGGCAGCGAGGAGTGCGACGACGGCAACATGTCCAACGGGGACGGCTGCAGCTCGACGTGCGTCGTCGAGGGTTGCGTCGCGGCCGCGGCGATCGCGTGCAACGGCACGGTCGCCGGCTCGCTGACGGGCCCGCTCGCCACCGACCTGTTCGACAGCTGGGAGTGCTTCAGCCTCACGAGCTACCAGGGCCCCGAGGTCGTCTACTCCTTCGTCCCGCAGGGCACGGGCCTCGTCGAGGTGACCCTCACCGGGATGACCGCGGACGCCGATCTGATGGTCATGCGCGCGGTCGGCGGGCGCTGCGCCGACGACGACCCCGCGGCGTGCATCACCGGGGCGACCAGCACGCGCGGCGGCTCGAGCGACGAGCGTGTCGAGTTCGCCGCCACCGGGGGGCAGACGTACTACATCGTGGTCGACGGCTACAACGGCGCGACCACCGACTTCACGCTCCGCGTGGGCACCGCGACGCGGCACATCCAGTTCAACGAGTTCAGCGGCGGCGCGCCCGACTACGTCGAGGTCGTGAACCGGAGCGCGTGTCATCGCGACTTGAGCGGCTACAGCATCCACTACGAGCCGGACTGCACGCCGATCATCGACTTCTCGTTCACGAGCTCGCACGTGGTCAACGCGGGCGGCGTGTACCGGCTCATCGAGAGCGGCTACACGCTGATGCCCAACGAGGTCTCTACGGGCGCGAACATCTGCGACAACCCGAGCAGCGACAGCTGGGCGGTGCTCTGCCACGGCGGCGCCTGCGATCACACGACGACCTGCAGCCGCGTGATCGACTACGTGGTGCGGCAGGACGCCGGCGCGACGGGGATGCCGACGTGCGTGACGTTCAACCCGGCGCCCATCGTGACGACGGGCCGCGCGTCGGGCGACTCCGACACGCGCACCACCTTCACCAGCTCGGGCACCGCGTACCAGCAGGCCGACTGGGGCGTCGCGGCCATGAGCCGCAATTAGCGCCTTCGCCTCGGCGTCGCGTTCCGCGGATCCTCGGACCAGTCGTGCTTCGGGTAGCGACCGCGGAGCGCCTTGCGCACCCCCGCGTAGCTCCCGTCCCAGAAGCCCGCGAGGTCGTCGGTGATCTGCGCGGCGCGCCCGTTCGGCGCGAGGAGGTGGAGGAGCAGCCGATGGCGTCCGTCCGCGATCGTCGGGCCCTGCGCCAGGCCGAAGAAGTCCTGGAGCCTCGCCTCGATCCACGGCGGGCGATCGACCTCGTAGCGCACGGGCACGTGCGCGCGCCCCGGGATCGCGACGTGCTCGGGCGCGAGCCGATCCAGGCACTCCTTCGCGGGCGCGAGCTCGGCGCGCACCCAGTCGAGGATCGCCGCGTCGCGCAGCTCCGCGAACGAACGCCGTCCCTCGCACAGCCGCACGAGGAGCGCCTCGAGCCACGCCTCGTCGAGGGCCGGGAGCGACGGGTCGTACGCCCGCGCGAAGCGCAGCCGGCGCCGCAGGGCCTCGAGCGCCGCGCCGTCCGTGAACCGGTCCAGCCCCGCGGCGAGCGCGGCCTTCGCGAGCACCGCCGCCGCCTCGTCGTCCGTCGGCTCGACGGGCGCGCGCTCGAGCGGGAGCCCGTCCCAGCGCATCACCCGCTCCGCCCGCACGCGCTCGCGCCGCGGATCGAAGCGCACCTCGCGCGCGTCGGCGATCGCGTCGAGGTCGAGGTCCATGAGGTCCTCGAGGGTCACCGCGCTCGCGCGGCGCACCATCACCCCGCGCGGCGTGCGCACGGCGTCGACGGCGACCATCAGCTCCGCCTCGCGCACGACGCTCGCCGGATCGAGGGTCGCGGTCCCCCCCCCCGCGAGCAGGAGCTCCTCGCTCCGCGGCGCGCGCCGCCGCGCGAGCCGATCGGGGAACCCGGCGAGCGTCGCGCGGCGCAAGACCTCTTCCTCGTCGAAGCTCGGCTCGCCGAAGATCGACACCCCGGCGAGGGCCGCTCCGATCTGCTTCGCGGCCGCCCACACCGTGGTCACCGCGCGCCGGTCGAGCGCGCGATCGCGCAGCGACTCGCGCGGCCCGAGCGCCTCGAGCTGCTCGAGCCGCGCGAGGAAGTCCGAGCCCCCCACCTCCGCGTCGTCGGCGCCGGCGTCCCCGAAGCGCGTGCGCGCCGCGCGCCGCACGTCCCGCTCCCCGATCAGCGCGGCGAGGAGCGCGCCCGCGCTCGTGTGGCCGCGCCGGTGCGCCTCGATCGCGACGCGCGCGAGCCGCGGGTGGAGCGGGAGCGCGAGCATCGCCCGGCCGAGCTCCGTCACCGCGCCCTCGCGGAGCGCGCCGAGCCGCGCGAGCAGCGCCTCGGCCGCCTCGATCGACGCGGCGCTCGGCGCCTCCAGCCATTCGAAGGTCCGCGGATCGTGCCCCGCGGCGCGCAGCGACAGGGCCGTCGCCGCCAGATCCGCGCGGAGCACCTCGGGCCGATCGCGCGCCGGCCGCGCGTCGTGATCGCGCTTGGTGTAGAGGCGCTCGCAGACCCCGGGCCGCGTGCGCCCCGCGCGCCCCGCGCGCTGCGCGGCCGACGCCTGGCTGATGGCCGCGGTCTCGAGGCTCGAGAGCCCCGTCCACGGCGACACCGCGGCGACGCGCGCGAGCCCCGAGTCGATCACCGCGACCACGCCCTCGATCGTCAGCGAGGTCTCGGCGACGTTCGTCGAGAGGATCACCTTGCGCCGCGGCCCCGGCCGCACCGCGCGGTCCTGCTCGGGCGAGGCGAGGTCTCCGTGGAGCGGGAGCACGTCCACCGCGAACGCCCTCGCCGGTCCCTCGAGCTCGTCGAGCGCGCGGCGGATCTCGGCCGCGCCCGGGAGGAACACGAGGACGTCGCCCTCGCGCGACGCCTCGAGCGCGCGCACGACCGCGGCGCGGACCTGCCGCTCGAGCGGGCGATCGTCGGGCGCGTCGGCGAAGCGCACCTCGACGGGGAACGCGCGGCCCTCGACCGCGATCACCGGCGCGGCGAGGTACGCGGCCACGAACGCCGCGTCGAGCGTCGCGCTCATCGCCACGATCGACAGCGGGCGCCGGCGCCGCGCCATGCGCGCGCGCGCGAGGCCGAGATCGGTGTCGAGGTGTCGCTCGTGCAGCTCGTCGAACACGATCGCGCCGACGCCGCGGAGCTCGGGGTCCGCGTCCAGGCGCCGGCCGAGGATCCCTTCGGTCACGAACGCCACGCGCGTGCGCGCAGAGCGCCGCGTCTCGAAGCGCACCGCGTACCCCACGCGCTCGCCGACCGCCTCGCCGAGCTCCTCGGCCACGCGCGTGGCGGCCATCCGCGCGGCGAGCCGCCGGGGCTCGACGACGAGGATCTCGCCCTCGATCCCCGCGTCGAGCAGCGCCCGCGGGACGCGCGTCGTCTTGCCCGCGCCGGGCTCCGCGACGAGCACCACGCCGCCCGCGCGCGCCGCCTCCACGATGCGCGGCAGGTGCGGGTCGATGGGCAGCGCGATCAAGCGCCCTCCGGCTACTTCGTGAGCTTGCGGTACTTGATGCGGTGCGGGTGCTCCGCCTCGGCGCCCAGGCGCCGCTTGCGGTCCGCCTCGTAGTCGTCGTACGCGCCGTCGAAGAACACGACCTGGCTGTCGCCCTCGAAGGCGATGATGTGCGTCGCGACGCGATCGAGGAACCAGCGATCGTGGCTCGTGATCAGCGCACAGCCGGGCCACTCGAGGAGCGCGGACTCGAGCGAGCGCAGCGTCTCGACGTCGAGGTCGTTGGTCGGCTCGTCGAGGAGCAGCACGTTGCCGCCCTGCGTGAGCGTCTTGGCCAAGTGCAGCCGGTTGCGCTCGCCGCCCGAGAGCACGCCGACCTTCTTCTGCTGGTCGCTCCCCTTGAAGTTGAAGAGCCCGCAGTAGCGGCGCGCCGGGACCTCGGTCTTGCCGACCACGATGTTGTCGCTGCCGCCGCTGAGCTCGTCGAACACCGTCTTGTCGGGGTCGAGCGCGTCGCGGCTCTGGTCCACGTACATGAGCTTGACGGTCTCGCCGACCTTCAGCTCGCCCGCGTCCGGCGCGATCTTGCCCGTGATGATGTTGAAGAGCGTCGTCTTGCCCGCGCCGTTCGGGCCAATGATCCCCACGATCGCGCCGCGCGGGATGCGGAACGACAGGCCCTCGTAGAGCAGCCGGTCGCCGAAGCCCTTCGAGAGGCCCACCGCCTCGATCACGTTGTCGCCGAGCCGGTCCGGCGGCGGGGGGATGAAGATCTCGTTCCCGTCGCGCTTGGCCTTGCCCTGCTCGACGACGAGCGCCTCGAAGGCCTGGAGGCGCGCCTTGCTCTTGGCGTGCCGCGCCTTGGGCGAGGAGCGCACCCAGTCGAGCTCCGCGCGGATCTTCCGCTGCCGCGCGGTCTCCTGCTTCTCCTCGACCTGGAGCCGCTTCTCCTTGGCCTCGAGCCACGCGGTGTAGTTCCCCTTGAAGGGGTACGCCTCGCCGCGATCGAGCTCGAGGATCCACTCGGCGACGTTGTCGAGGAAGTAGCGGTCGTGGGTGATCGCGACCACGCAGCCGGGGTACTGGTGCAGGTGCTGCTCGAGCCACGCGACGCTCTCCGCGTCGAGGTGGTTGGTGGGCTCGTCGAGGAGCAACAGGTCGGGCCGCGCGAGGAGCACGCGGCACAGCGCCACGCGGCGCTTCTCGCCGCCGCTCAGGTGGTTCACCGACTCGCCCTGGGGCGGCAGCCGCAGCGCATCCATCGCGAGCTCGAGCGTGTGGTCGAGGTTCCACCCGTCCGCCGCGTCGATCTGATCTTGCAACTTGGATTGCTCTTCGAGGAGCGCGTTCATCTCGGCGTCGTCGGTCACCTCGCCGAACTTCATCGAGACCTCTTCGAAGCGCGCGAGCACCTTCTTGAGCGGCGCCACCGCCTCCTCGACGACGTCCTTCACGGTGCGGTCGCGCCCGATGTCGGGCTCCTGCGGGACGTAGCCGACGGTCGCGCCGGGCCGCAGCCAGGCCTCGCCGTTGAAGGCCTTGTCCACGCCGGCCATGATGTTCAGGAGCGAGCTCTTGCCCATCCCGTTCGGGCCGATGACGCCGATCTTCGCGCCCGGGAGGAACGAGAGGTAGAGGTCGGTGACGATTCGCTTGTCGGGCGGGTGGACCTTCGTCACACCCTTCATCGAGAAGATGTAGTCGGCCATGGGAGGGCGGGGTTGTGCCACGACCCGGGGGGTCCGTGCTAGGACCCCCGCATGGCCGAGCGCATCCTCGTCACGGGCGTCACTGGCTTCGTCGGTCGGGCCCTCGCGCCCGCGCTCGCGGCCGACGGCTACGAGGTCCACGGCGTCTCGCGCGACGCCGCGGGCGCGCGGCGCGCGGTCCCTTCGCTCGCCGGCGCGCACGACCGGCGCGACGTCACGGGCGCGCTCCTCTCCGACTTCGTCGGGGTGGTGAGCCTCGCGGGCGAGCCCGTCTCCGGCCGCTGGACGCGCGCCAAGATGAAGCGGATCGAGGCGAGCCGGATCGAGGGCACGCGCGCGCTCGTCGACGCGATCGAGGCGGCCGATCCCCGGCCCGAGGTCCTCGTGAGCGCGAGCGCGATGGGCTACTACGGCCCCCGCGGCGAGGACGAGCTGACGGAAGGCGAGCCGCCCGGCACCGACTTCCTCGCCCGGGTGTGCGTCGAGTGGGAGCGCGAGGCCGAGCGCGCGCGCGCCCTCGGCGTGCGCGTGGTGACGCCGCGGATCGGGCTCGTGCTCGGCCGCGGCGGCGGCGCGCTCGAGGCGATGCTCCCGCTGTTCAAGGCGGGCCTGGGCGGCAGGATCGGATCGGGCCAGCAGTGGTGGTCGTGGATCCACCTCGACGATCTCGTCCGCCTCCTCGTCTGCGCGGTGCGGGACGAGGCGATGGACGGCGCCTACAACGCGGTGTCCCCCGCCCCCGTTCGCCAGGCCGACTTCGCGAAGCTCCTCGCGCGGGTGCTCGGGCGCCCTGCGTTCCTCCCCGCGCCGGCGTTCGCGCTGAGGGCCGCGACGGGAGGCTTCGCCGCCGAGCTCCTCGCGAGCCGGCGGCTCGTCCCCGCGCGCGCGCGGCAGGCGGGCTTCGGGTTCCGGCACGCCGACCTCGAAGCCGCCCTCCGCGCGACTTTGTAACAAGAGAACTTACTTGACATGGCGCGCGTCCGGCGCGCGAGCTTGACGGGGGTCGCGCCGATCGTCAGCCTGATTCGACGAGTGCCGCACGCGGAGGGGGGCCCATGCAGGTCAGGTCAGGTCAGGTCAGGTCAGGTCCCGGATCGCAATCGCGTTCCTCCTCGTCGCCGACGTTTCTTGTGCCGGCGACGATGTCGTGCCGCAGCGCTCGGCGATCGTCGACTGGGACTACGAGGACACGGTCGCGCCGTACGACTTCCCGGCCGTGGTCATGGTCGGCGGGTCGTGCACCGGCACGCTCATCACGCCGAACCACGTGCTGACGGCGGGTCATTGCGCGCACATCGATGCCCCCGGCGGCGTGACCCTGATCGCCCGCGAGGGCGACGCGACCCCTGCCCACGCGATCCGGGTCGCGCAGTGCTTCCTCAACCCCGCGTTCACCGCGCACTTCGCGACGCAGCTGCGCCCCGTGTACCCCAGCCTCGCCGCGGCCGGCGAGCGATGCGGCGTCGTCGCCGACCGACGTGATCCCAGGCTCCCCGTGGCGGCGCAGGCCCAGGACTTCGCGATCCTGCAGCTCGAACGGCCCGTACCGCATCCATTGGCGGCGCCCGCGACCGCCAGCGCGGGATCGGTGTTCGCCGCGCCGCACGTCGTCACCACGGATCCTCCCGCCCGGGGAGACGAGCTCTCGGGGGTCGCGGTCGGCTTCGGGCTCGACGAGACGGGGAGCGGTGGCGTCCGGCGCGTGAAGGCGCTCACCCTGACGATGGGCGACGGCCTGATCGACGGCGCGCCCGTACGCATCGGCGACTCTGGTGGACCCGTGTTTCGCGTCCGTGCGGATGGGTCGCTCGACCTCGTCGGGGTCGCCAGCACGGAGCAGCACTACGCGGCGCTCGACCGCTCCGCCATTCGCGCCTGGATCGCCTCGCGCATCGACGCCGAAGCGGACGGACGCGCCGACACCTACTGCCCCTACCCCGTGACCTCGCGCGGCGCGCATCCGCGGGCGTCGGGCACGAGCGACGGGGACGGAGACGGCTATCTCGACGCCGAGGACTCGTGCCCCGGCACCTACAACCCGTGCCAGCTCACGACGGACGTCGACGGCGACGGCACTGCCGACGACTGCGACGGATGCCCCGGCCGCGCGGACATCGCGGCGCAGCGGGGCACGCTCGCCGACACCGATGGGGATCGGATCCCGGACGTCTGCGACTGCGACGATGGGTTCTTCGACGCCGACAGCGATCGCGACTTCATCGTCGAGGTCTGCGACACCTGCCGCACCGTCGCGAACACCCTGCAGGAGGATCGCGACGAGGACGGGCTCGGAGACGCGTGCGACGGCTGTCCGGACGACGCGGACTTCGGGGCCGATGTCGACATGGACGGCGTCCCCGACGCCTGCGACAACTGCGACCGGGAGGCGAACACGCTCCAGCTCGACTGCAACCTCGACGCGGAGCTGGCGACCTGGGCGGTCGAGTGCCCGCCGGATCCCGGGGGCGCACCTTCGTGCCCTCGGAGCGACTTCGTGCTCGGGGACGCGTGCGATCCGACGCCGTGCGGGGAGACGCGCGTCGCCACCGAGACGGTGGGCGCGCGTGGCGCCGAGGAGCTGGTGCAGAACGCCTTGCGTGTGGACGCACGCGCGAGCGCGCCGCGCGAGGGACGCACGGGGTTCCGGTTCTGCCGGTGCAGCTTCGCGACTCGGGACAGTGAGCCCGTGCGACAGGCGTGCCTGGCCCTTGAGGAGATCCCGCAGCCAGGCGGGCCACCAGTTACTCTCGGTGACTGCCAACTAATCGACACGGAGGCGTACGATCTCGCCGAAGAGCCACGAAACTGGCGTTGGACGACCGTCGACTACGCCGACGATCCCGCCCGTCCCGCCGGCCCGCGCACCCGCGGCGGCCTTCGGGTCGAGCACGGCTCGTTGACGTACGATCCGGTCCTCGACGGCGGCGCATCCTTCGCGACGGATCTGTGGGCCGCGTGGGATCTTCGCGACGCCGACGTCCCGCGCTGGCGGGTCGCGTTCACCGAGCCCATCGAGAGCGGCACGCTGCCCGGTGTCCTCTGGACGCACACCCCCGGCCCGCCGAGCGGCGGGGACGCGACAGCGTGGGACCGACCGCTCGCGAGCCACTTCTGGGCGGGCCGCGGGCGGACGTCGACCGAGCCGCCGATCCCGACGCGCGCGCCGTTCCCGTGCATCCAGTCGATCGTGCCTCGCATCGGCGGCGGGGGCTTCTGGCCGATCCCGACGCCGTGGATCGGCCTCGCGGGGACCTTCTGTCCGCCGCTGATCGATCCGCGCATCGTGCTGCGCAACGGACCGTTCGTGTACGAGCGCCAGCCGGGCTTCGACCCGCCGTGGCTCGCGTACTTCGAGGCCCCGGACACGCGCTGGGTCGCGGCGGCGGAGCCCGACGGTTGGCTTCCCGCGGAAGATCTCCGGTACGCAGGGCTCGGAGCCGGGCTCGCGCTCACCCACCTGCTCATCGAGCGGGGCGATGAGCTCGACGACCTCCTGGCGCAGGACCCCTGTGCGCCGGGTCAGTGTCAGGCCCAACCGGTCGCGTCGATCGCGCGGGCGAGCGCGTCTCCGCCGGATCCCCTCGTCGTGCTCTCGGCGCGACGTCGGACGCTCTGGTCGATCGAGGGCGCGTCGTCGCGCGTCTCCGCGCTCGACCTCGGCGCGCGCGTGTGGCGCGAGCTCCCACCGCTCGGTCCCGCGCTCGGTCGTGTACTGGCCGCGACGTACGCGCCGCACGAGGACGTCCTCTACGCAATCGACGAAGTGCCCGTGCGGGGACGCCACCTGGAGGCGAGGCTGGTCCGCGTCGCGGTCGGCGAGCACGCGCGCGTGGAGATCCTCGGCCGCTGGCCGCGCGCCACGGCGCACCACCGGTTAGCGCACGCGTTCGTTGCGTCGAGCCGGCTCTACCTCGCGAGCGCCCACTCGCGTGGGCCGATCAGCGTCGTGGCGCGGCTCGCGCCGGATCGGCGCGGTCGGTGGTCGGCCGACGGGCTCCTCGTCCGGCTCGGTCGGTTCGTGCCCGAGGGGCTCCGCGCGAGCGAGCACGGGCTCACGCTCGTCCTCGACGATCCGCGCGAGGGGGCGCTCCCGGTCGCGATCGGCTTCGACGAGCTGCGGCCATTGGGTGGAGGCATCGGGCGTTGTCTCTGATCGAGGCTCGAGCCCTCGCGATCTCGGTCGCGGCACTCGTGTTGGCTTGCTCCGCTCCCTCGGGCGTGGACGCTGGCCCAGCCGACGCCGGGCACGACGCGGGGGCGACCGACGCCGGCTGGGATGGCGGTCGCTCCGACGGGGGCTTGGCTGACGCGGGCTTCGACGCGGGCGTCGACGCCGGCCCGGTCGACGGCGGACCGGACGACCCGGGCTGGGTTCGGCTGCCGGGCTTGCCCGACGAGTGCGCGATCGAGCGCGCGGAGCATCCGGAGCGGATCTGGAACGTGGTGTGGGAGGCGTGCGAGACCCCGGACGGATCTCCGGTGCCGGGCTGCGTGGCCACTCCGATCACGACCATCGCGATCACCGGTGCGTGGCGGGACGGCGACCAAGTGTGGCTCGATCTGATCGGTGGCAACTCGCTCGGCGAAGGTCGAATCGTCGGGCTTGGCCCCGTGGATGGCCTAGCTGTCGCAGCGTGGCGCGAGCCTCGATACGTCGAGGACGATGGGATCGTGTGCGCAGTGTCCGCGCACGTAGCGGGGGGAGGGCGGGCTGCCTTCGTCGTGAGTCTTACGGACTTCAACGATGCGAGTCGATCGCAGGGCTGGCTGTACGTCGACACCCTCGTGTCCATCGGCGGTGCTACCGAGGCAGTTCACGTGTTCCCAGCCGGTTTCATGCCGAGCGGTCGACAAGTGGTCGAGCTCTGGATCACGAGCGAGCTCCTCGCCCTCCAGACCAGCCCCGACGGCACGCTCTACACGTACCGCGAAGGCGAGTGGGACACGCTCACCGGGCGCGGCACGGTCGAGGGGCTGCCCCAGAACGTTGCCTTGGTGGGAGACCAACTGCTCTGGGAAGCGTGGCGCGGGCTCGACGACGTGCGGCTCGTGCAGGCGCGCTGGGGCGAGCCCTCGGCGGTCTGGCGCGACGTCTCCCCGTCCGACACGAAGGGTTTCGGAACGGACGGGGTCGACCTCGCGTGGTTCGACAACCACGACCGCCGCGAAGACGGGAGCTACGCGCGCACCGAGCTGTGGACCGCGCCGTATCGCCGGGATCTGGAGGCCGCCGAACCTCGCCTCGTGACCGTGGTGGACGAGCGGAGCAACGCGCCCGCGGTCGGCGGGGGCTGGCTCGCGCGGCGTCGGCTGGATCCGCAGCGCGTGGAGATCTTCAGCCTGCGCGACGGGACGCGAAGGACGTTCGTCGCGCCCGGCGGCTACGTCGTCGAGGAGCCGTACTACGCGAGCGAGCGCGACATCATGTTCCGCGGCGCGGGCGCGCAGACGGTGCGCTTCGACCCGACCGTGCTCCCGATCGACGGCTGACGTCCGCGCGCAGGGCCCGTTCGTGCCGCGAGCAACGATCGTTGCGTCCGAGGAACGCGTCCGCCGGGGATCAGCTCACGAGCGCGCCGACGCCCGCGAGGAGCCCGACGCCGAGCCCGTAGATGATGAAGATGGGCACGAGGATCGAGAGCACCGCGAGCACGAGCCCCACGCCGACGAGCGCGTAGTCCGCGAACGTCGCCTTGCGCTTGGGGTCCTCGCGGTACTGCTCGATGATTTCGAGGTTGCGCTTGTTGCTGCGCCACACGAGGTCGAACGCGTCCCCCGCGACCGGCAAGAGGCCGCCGACCGTGTCGACGAGGATGTTCATCACCATCCGGCCGAGGGCGATCGTCGGGACCTTCTCCTTGAGGGCGAGGAAGAGGAGCGCGATCGAGCCCGTGCCGGTGATCGCGTCGCCCGCGCCCGGGATCAGGAAGCCGATGATCGGGTCCAGGCCGATGCCCCACTTCGTGCCGGGGATCCGGATCAGGTCGTCGAGCCCGCGGACGAGCCGCTCGGCCCAGGGCGCGACGACGTCGGCCGCCGCGCGCTTGAGCTCGGGGGAGAAGTCCTCGCCCATCACGCGATCGACCGCGGCGCTCGCGGCCCGCCGGCTTCGCGCCGAGGGAGCGTGGGTGCTCGAGGAGGGGAGAGTGATCGCAGCCGTGCTCATCGTCGTTCACCGCCTTGCCAACCAATTTCGAACCAGCGGCCAGACCGTGCGCGTGGCTTCCTTGCCGACCACCAGATCGATGTGGCCGAACGGGAAGGCTCGGTAGGTCTTGTCGCTGCTTCGGCTTCGGTCATATGCGGGGCGGACTGAGGCGGGAGGCGCCAGTCCGTCCTCCGTGCCCGCGACTACGAGGAGGGGGCGGTCGAGTATTTCGAAGGCCGTCGAGTAATCGATCATTCCGTCGACGCTCTTGAACCCCTGGCTCTTGCCGGCGCGGAAGATGTCGAGCGCGACCGCGAGGGTGGAGCGGTCGAAGGTCCGGCCCAGGTACTCCTCGAGGACCTCGGGCTCGACGGTGTCGGGCGCCCACGCGCGGATCGGCAGCGGGATCAGGCGCGTGTTCCACAGCGAGCGCCGCCGCTCGAGGTGCTGGCCGACGATCCGCAAGGGGAGCGCGGGGTTCGCGTCGAGGAGGCCCGTCCAGCGGACGGCCGCGGCCAGCTCGCGCAGGCCGATGAGGAGCGCCGAGCCCTGCCCGAACACGTAGGGCGAGCCGAGCGTCGTGATCCCGCGGACGCGATCCTTGAGCTTGGTCGCGGCGGCGAAGTAGCTGATGAGGCCGCCCATGGAGTGGCCGACGAGGAAGACGCGCTCGTGCCCCGAGAGCTCGCGCGCCTCCTCGACGAAGGCGGGCAGGTCCTCGCGGATGTAGTCGTCGAGCGTGCGCGGGTAGGGCGCGCCGAACCGCCGCGAGCGGCCGTGGCCGCGCAGGTCCACGTTGAAGACGTCCCAGCCGTCGTCCGCGAGGTAGTTCACGAACGAGCGCTTGGTCGAGTGCCAGGTGTAGCGGTTCTGCGCGTAGCCGTGGATCAAGATCACCGCGCCGCGCGAGGGGTGCGGGGGCGGCAGGCGCTTGCGCACCATCCCGAGCGGGTGCTTGCCCGCGGTCATCAGGACCTCCTTGACGAAGGTCTGCCGCTGATCTCCGTCGATGGTCTGCTCGACCATCTCGGTCCGGAGGATCATCCGCGCCCCCCCACTCGAAGCCACCGTGGGCGCACGTCGAGACTATAGCCCACTCAACGGAGGGCGGTCTCGATGGCGTCGCGCACCACGCCGTCGCGCTCTT
>JAYRVK010000641.1:0-3692 GCA_041918555.1 Sandaracinaceae bacterium | reverse complement strand
GGTGTCTCGTGCGCCGCCCTCGCCGCGCGGCACGCAGCGCATGACCGTCACGCGCGAGGGGCGCTCCGTTCAGGTCTCGGTGCTTGCGGGCCCGAACGGCCAGGGCGCCGCGCTCCTCTTGATGCAGATGTGAGCGGGCGAGACCTCCTCGACAGAAGTCCCGAGCGCCTCGCCGGTCCTCGTCGCCCAGTTCGCGCCCGTCGCTCCTCACCGATACCCCCGCATCGCCTCGTCGCGCCGAACGCGACCTGGACGACGAATCCTCGGCGATCCACTTCGGGACTTCTGTCTCGGAGGTCTAGTAGGACTTCTGGTGCACGCCGCGCACGGCGCGGCCCGAGGGATCGGCGTTCTTCGCGAACGCGGCGTCCCACGCGATCGCCGTCGGGGTCGAGCACGCGATCGACTTCCCGCCCGGGACCTGGAGCGGCGCCGACGGATGGGGGAACAGCTCCGCGAAGATCGCGCGGTAGGAGTAGCCCTCCTTGGTCGCGGGCGGCGCGTGCGGGAAGCGCTCCTCGGCCTCCTTCATCATCGCGTCGGTCACGTGGGCCTCGGCGTGCGCCTTGAGGCCGTCGATCCAGCCGTAGCCGACGCCGTCGGAGAACTGCTCCTTCTGGCGCCAGCGGATCGCGTCCGGGAGCAGGCCGTCCGCGGCCTGGCGCAAGACGAATTTCTCCATGCGATCGGCGCCCGACATCTTCGCGGCGGGGTCGAACGACATCGCCACGTCGAGGAGCTCGCGATCGAGGAACGGGACGCGGGCCTCGATGCCCCAGGCCGCCATCGACTTGTTCGCCCGCAAGCAATCGTACTTGTACAGCATGTCGAGCTTGCGGACGGTCTCCTCGTGGAGCTCGCGCGCGTTCGGCGCCTTGTGGAAGTAGAGGTAGCCCGCGAACACCTCGTCCGCGCCCTCCCCGCTGAGCACCATCTTGATGCCCATCGCCTTGATCCTACGGGCCATCAGCGTCATCGGCGTCGAGGCGCGGATCGTCGTCACGTCGAACGTCTCGAGGTGCCAGATCACGTCGCGGATCGCGTCGAGGCCCTCCTCGAAGGTGTAGACGAGCCCGTGGTGCACGGTGCCGATCGCCTTCGCCGCGACCGCCGCGGCCGCGAGATCGGGCGAGCCCGGCAGGCCGATCGCGAACGAGTGGACCCGCGGCCACCACGCCTCCTCGTGCTCGTCGGTCTCGACGCGCCGGCCCGCGTGCTTCGCGGCGAGCGCGCTCACGAGCGACGAGTCGAGCCCGCCGCTCAACAGCACGCCGTACGGCACGTCCGTCATGAGCTGGCGGGTCACCGCCGCCTCGAGCGCCGCGCGCAGCCGCTCGGGATCCGCGGGGGTCTCGACGACCGCGTCGTACTCGCGCCAGCTCGGATGGTAGTAGCGCCGCAGCTCGCCGACCTCGCTGTCGAGCACGTGGCCCGGCGGGAAGTCCTCGATCGTCACGCAGTCGTCGATGAGCGCCTTCATCTCCGAGGCCACGTAGAGGCGTCCCTGGGCGTCGCGCCCGGTGTAGAGGGGCATCACGCCGATCGGATCGCGCGCGATCACGTAGCGCCGGCGCTTCGCGTCGTAGAGCACGAACGCGAAGATGCCGTTCAGCTCGTTCAGGAAGTCCGAGCCCAACTCGTCGTAGAGCGCGAGGATGACCTCGCAGTCCGAGCCCGTGCGGAAGGGATAGCTCGGGTAGGCCGCGCGGATCCGGCGGTGGTCGTAGATCTCGCCGTTGACCGCGAGGACCGTGTCGTTCGGGCCGAAGAGCGGCTGCCCGCCGCTCGCCGGGTCGACGATGGCGAGGCGCTCGTGCGCGATGACCGCGCCGGGGCCGAGGTAGACGCCGCTCCAGTCCGGCCCGCGGTGGCGCATGCGCTTGGACAGCTCGAGCGCGCGCGGCCGGAGCGGCTGCGGGTCGCCCTGGATCTCGAGGATCGCGAAGATGGAACACATGAGGCGCGAAACGTAGCGTGCGTCACTGGAGGATGCCCGGCGCGCCGCAGCTCGGGCAGCGCGCACCCGGCTCGAGGAGGTAGCGCTGGCTGCAGAACGGGCAGCGGGTCGGCGCGGGGCCGTCGCCGAGCAGGCCGAGCTCGGGCCGCGCCTC
Organism: Sandaracinaceae bacterium; assembly: GCA_041918555.1. Taxonomy (GTDB): domain Bacteria; phylum Myxococcota_A; class Polyangia; order Polyangiales; family Sandaracinaceae; genus JACKEC01. The sequence goes on along the minus strand of JAYRVK010000641.1, from coordinate 1,581 downwards.
GCGCAGGCGGACCGTCGCGGCGACGACGAGATCGCGGAACGCGGGCCCGAGCTCGGGACGGATCGCGAGATCGACCTCGCCGGTGCGGGAGACGACCGAGAGCCGCGGATCGATCCGCCGCATCTCGTGCTTGGACCAGGTGAGGGCCGGGCCGAACACCACGCCCAACAAGTCGGCGCCGTCGTACACGGTCCGGTCGCGCACCTCGCCGCGGCGCTCGGTGTGCACCGTCAGCGACTCGGCGCGCACGGTGAACACGGTGCGCGGCGGCGCGACGCCCTGCGCGTCGGCGAGGAGATCGCTCAGGAGGCGCCGGCCGCTCGCGACGATGAGGAGGAAGGGCCCCAGCGTGCAGCCGAGGAAGATCAGGAAGAGCCATGCGACGAAGCGGCCCGGGCGCGGGGCGTCGAAGCTGACCTCGAGCGCGTCGTCCCGGCGCTCGATGCGCAAGCCGTGTTGCGTGAGCACCTGCGCCGCCGCCTCCTCGGAGCGCATCGCGGGGCTCGCGAAGAGCGGGCGGCCCCCGTACCACACCTGGCGCGTCTCGACGGCCTGCGTGCCGTGGGGCCGGATGGCCTCGACTACGACGAGCCCCTGCGCCTTCGCGGCCTGGAGCACGGCCGCGACGATGCCGCGCGACGCGTCGGCGTCGGCGGGGCGCGAGCGCACCTCGGCGACGGCGTTCCCGCGGCCGTCGAGGACGCGCACGACGAGCTCCTGCCACCAGTCGTGCGTGCGGCCGCGGAAGTCGACGTCGAGGAGGTCGAGGTTGCCGCCGCCGAAGAACGCCGCGATCGCGAAGCACGGGAGGAGGATCAGGCAGCCGATGAAGCAGAGCGCGAGCTCGAGGATCACGAGCCACCGGAACGCGCGGTGCACCTCGTGGGTGATCACCACCCGCGCGACGCCGTCCATCGGGCGCGCGAGCACGTCGGACAGCCCCGCGGGGATCGCTGCGCTCACGGCGTCGCAGTCTCGCGAACGGAGGTGCGGGCTGTCTACGGGGCGCGAAGCGCTTCCGCGCGGCGGGCCGCTGCGGTATGCAGGGGCGCATGTCGAGAGTCGCCCCCTCGCTCCTCGTCGCGCTGCTCGTCGGCTGCACCTCGTCGGGGTCCTTCGCCGAGCTCGAGCGCGAGTCGCAGGCGCGCTTCGCGCGGTGCTGGGCCAACGTCGGCGGCGGCTTCTGCGGCCCCCTCAGCCTGGCGCACGCGGACTGCCGCAACGGCTACCAGGCGCGCTACGCGGCGAGCGAGGACGGCGCGCGCTACCTGACCGAGCTCGGCTGCGCCGCCGAGCCGGCGCTCGTCGAGGCGGCGCCGGCGTGCCCCGAGGCCGCGCCCTGCCCCGCGTGCCCGAGCTGCCCGGCGTGCCCGGCCTGCGCGAGCGGCGGCGAGGCGCCCGTCGACTCGACCGAGGACGTCGCGCCGCCGTCCGAGGAGGCGCCGACCGAGGCGAACGACGCGATCGACGCGACGTAGAGCCCGAGCCCGACCACGACGAGCGCGAGCGCGCTCGCGCCGGCGAACATGGCGGCGGAGAGCTCGCGCAGCTCGCTGCGCGCGCGCGGCGCGACCAGCGCGC
>JAYRVK010000640.1:0-2842 GCA_041918555.1 Sandaracinaceae bacterium | reverse complement strand
GTCGGGATCCGCGGGGAGCGCGATCGCCGTCCGGACCGCGGGGAGCTCCTCCGACGCCGTCAGCGGGTTGGCGACGATCCCGGTCACGTCTTCGATCGGGACGACGTCCTCGAGCTCCTCGACGTCGTCGTCGGCGACGGCGGACTCGCCGCTGCGGTGGAGCGACTCGACGACCATCTCCACGGCGCTCGAGAGATCCGACGGAATGGGCGCGGCCACCGCGGCCGGAGACGTCTCGAGCGGCTCGAGATCGTCGAGCTCCTCGAGCTCCTCGACGTCGTCGATCACCTCGGACATGTCCTCGACCTCGTCGTCGACGAGCTGCACGACGTCGTCGTCCCCGACCACGCGCGGCCGCTCCGCCAGCGCGACCTCGGGGGACGCCGGCGCCGCGGGCGCCGCCTCGGGGCGGTCGGCGAGCGCCGCGAGCGGGGTCGCCCCAGACTCGGCGCGCTTGACGAGCTCGCCCTCGCGCTCGTGCAGCATCTCGAAGCGCGCCTCGAGCTCCTGCTCCTGCATGCGGATGTCCGCCCGCGCGGCCTCGAGCTCCTCGGAGAGCTGGCGCAGCTCGTCCTCCCGCCGCGTCACGGACTCCGCGCGCGCGTGCAGGCGCGACTCGCGCGGCGCGAGCGCCTCGACCTGGATGGCGAGGTCCTGCTCGCGCTTGGTCGCCGCGATCTCGCGCGCGGACAGCGTGCCCTCGCGCTTCTCGACCACGGCGAGCCGCTGCGCGAGCGCGGCCTCGCGCTGCGCGAGGCTCTGCTTCTCGGCCTCGAGCTCGGCGAGCGCGGCGAGCGATCCCTTGGCGGCCAAGTAGGCCTCGAGGGCGGCCACGCCGACGACCGTCTTGGCCTCCGCCGCGTACGCGGGGACCGGCGAGTCGCGATCCTCGTCGAGCTGGGTCAACAGGTCGGCGCGGAGCTTCAGCTCCTCGTGGCGCAGCTCGGTCGGCACGACGAGCGCGAGCCTTCGGTTGGCGGGGTCGTGGTAGACGAAGGGGATCGCGAGCGACTCCCCGGTCTCGAAGCGATGGAGCGCGCCGGCGAGCGCGGGCTGCTTGAGGTGGGGATCGGTCGCGACGTTGACGACGTCGTAGACCTGAACGAGCCGCACGAACCCGCTCGCGAGCGTCACGTGGACGGAGCGCAGGCGCGTGCGGCCCGGGGCCCCTTCGTAGGGGGGTTCGCGCTCCTCGCTGCGCGGCGGCAGCGGGTTCCTCGGCTCCGTCGTGGCCATGCTGCCGTCGATCGGTATCACAAATGCGCGGTTCGTGGCAGAACACGCGCACATGGACGACACGCCGCCGATCGTGGAGGACCTCGCCCTCGGGGCCTTCCGGCTCGTCAAGCAGGCGCTCGGGATCGAGCTCGACTTCACCGCCGAGACGCTGCCGATCCTCGACCACTACCTCGCCACGCTGCGCGAAGGCGGGGACGAGCCGGACGAGAAGCTCGTGACGGTGGTGGGCCCCTGCGCGGGCGCGTACTTCGGGGAGGTCGCGCGGCGCACGCTCGCGGAGCTCGCGTGGGTCCTGCCGGACGACGGCCACGACTACCGCGCGTGGCGGCTCGAGGGCACGCGCGCGCCCCTCTCGTTCAACCCGATCGGCGCCGCGCTCGAGGCGATCTTCCGCGAGGCGATGGCGGACTGGAGCGCGCACATCGAATTGCCCCCCGAGCACCGCGCGCGGGTGGATCGCGCGCTCGCCGATGCGCCGCCGGTCCGCGAGGAGGACTTCTATCGGCTGACGGTGCGGCACGAGGTCCTCGAGGAGGTCCTCGTCGCGCTGCGCCGCCGCTCCCCGCTCAACTAGGGCGCGCTCGGGCGGCGCGGGCAGCGGCCGTCGCAGACGCGGTGGACCCCGGGCACGCGCACGGGGCGGCCGCGCTGGACCACCGCGCCGAGCGGCCGGATCGAGCCGACCTCGTAGGTGCCCGGGTCGAGCCCCACGAACCAGCCCTCGGCCCCGCGATCCACCCAGCCCACCGCGACGCCGGCGATCGTGATGATCGCGCGGTCGGCGCTCTCGTTCGGGACGCGCAGGCCCTCGCCCGGGGCGCCCTCCGGCGGTGGATCGGTCGGCGCCGCGCCGCCCTCGAGCCGCCGCAGCGCCTCGGGCTCGAGGAACGCGCGGCTCGCCTGCGCGGGCACCGCGCGCGGCGGCGCCCGCTCGTCGGCGCGCAAGGCGGAGCGCGGCAGCTGGACGGGAACTCCGGCGGTCTGCTCCGCGCGCCAGAAGCCGAGCCGGAACCCGGGTGGAGCGCCGCGCTCGCAGCGGCGCGCGACGGCGTCGCGAGCCTCGCCGGTCAGCTCGGCGAGGAGCGCACACACGAGCTCGCCCGGCGGGCGCTCCTCGTCGTCCGACCCGCCGCTGCGCTGGCCGACGCTGGAGATGTAGAGCGGTGGGCCGCGGCGCGTGACGGGGCCGCCCTCGAACCACTCGGCGAGCGCGCCGGGCTCGACGGGGCGGCCGCCCCGATCGTCGAAGAGGTACGCGCCGGGGCGATCCCGTCGGAGCCGCACCTCGGAGCCGGGGGCGATCGGCCAGCCGCTGCCGATGAAGCGCGCGCGGAGCCGATCGTGCGCGACGTCCACGTGGAGCTCGGCCGCCGACATCGTGATCCGAACCTGGCCGTCGCCCAGGCCCACCGGCACGAGCATGCGCACGCGGTACACGTAGCGGAGCGCGTCGATCGGCTCCGGGGTCGCGTACTCGTCATCGCCGTGGCTCGCGGGGACGATCGGCGGCGGCTCGTCGGCGCGCTCGCCGAGGGGGGCCCGGGCGCCCCCCGACACCAGCCCGGGCGGCGGCGCCGCGGGCCCGGGCGCCCCCACCACCCCC
>JAYRVK010000639.1:0-6882 GCA_041918555.1 Sandaracinaceae bacterium | reverse complement strand
TCGAGCGCCACGCGCCGCCGGCGCCGGCCCTCGAACGCGAAGGGGACCGAGACGACCCCGACCACGAGGGCGCCTGCGCGGCGCGCGAGCTGCGCGACGAGGGGCGCGGCCCCGGTGCCGGTGCCGCCGCCCATCCCGGCCGCGACGAAGACCATGTCCGCGCCCTCGACCGCCTCGGCGAGCTCCCGTGACGACTCGCGCGCCGCGCGGAGCCCGACCTCTGGACAGCCGCCGGCGCCGAGCCCGCGCGTGCTGCGGCCGCCGAGCACCACGCGGCGATCCGCGGGGTGACCGGCGAGCGCGGTCGTGTCCGTGTTGACCGCGATCGACGCCGCCGCGTGGACGCCGAACGACCCCAGCATCCGGCGGAGCGCGTTGCCTCCGGCCCCGCCCACGCCCACGACTCGTACGTCGGCTCCCGTGCGTCTCATGCCTCGGCGCTATCACGAGCGGATCGCGGGAGTGAAGAAACCGACCATCGGTGCCCGGCACCGCGGCGCGACCCGCGATCAGCGCCGCTCGCGCTCGACCTTCTTCTTGAGCGCCGCGAGCTCGTCCTCGATCTCCTCCTCGGCGCGCTTCGCGTCGGCGACCTTCTTCTTCGCCGCTCTCTCGCGCTCGATGCTCTGGCGGCGCGCCTCGGCGGCGGCCTCGAAGTCCTCGCGGATGCCGTCGACGCCCTCGTAGACCTTGTCCGCGGCCGACTTCACCGCCGACTCCGCGGCCTTCTTCGCGAGCTCCTTGCGCTCCTCGGGGCCGAGCCCGGCGAGCAGGTATTCGAGAATCCCCACGGGTCCAGCATACCCAGGATCAGTACTCGCCGCCGTCCTCCGCGATCAGGACGTCGCCGTCGAAGCCCTCGCGGACCTCGTCGATCACGCTCTGTGGAGCCGCTCCGAAGAAGAGCAGGTGCGTGAGCACGAGCCGGCCCGGGCGCGCGCGCGCGGCGAGACGCCCGAGCTCCTCGCCCGAGGTGTGGAACGCCGCGTGGTAGGCGCGGAAGCCCTCGGGCCGCGCGCGCCAGCCCCGCGCCGAGTAGACCTCGTGGACGAGCACGTCGCAGCCCGCGCACGCCTCGACGACCGCCTCGCTCGGCGCGGTGTCGCCCGAGATCACGATCGCGCGATCGTCGACGTCGACGCGGTAGCCCAAGGCGTGCTCGAAGCTGCCGTGGGCGACCCCGAACGCGCGCACGACGAGGCCGGGCTCGCGCAGCGCCTCGCCCTCCGCGATCTCGTGCGCGACCGCGTCCGCGCCGCTGGGATTTCCACGCTCGAGGCCCTCGATCCGCATCGCGCGGTCCTCCGAGAACGCGGCCTCGAGGTGCTCGATCATCGCCGCGGTCCCGGGGGGCCCGTACACGTGGAGCGGCCGATCGCGGCCCACGGTCCACGCGCCGAGGACCATCTCGTCGAGCCCGAGCGTGTGGTCGGAGTGCAGGTGCGTCAAGAAGACGTGCTCGATCGTGGAGGGATCGCGGCCCGCCGCGGCGAGCCCTCGCAGGACCCCCGCGCCGGCGTCGAACAACAGGGTGCGATCGCCCGCGGCGATCGCCGTCGCGGGCCCGCCGCGCGAGGGGTCGGCGATCGGCGTCCCCGATCCGATCACGAGCACGCGCGGGCCTGCAATCGTGGGCGCCGCGGGCGGTCGCGGGGGGGGCTCGGGGTCCGCGGATCCGCAGCCGAACAGCGCGCAGAGCGCCGCCGCGCAGGACGTATAGGTGGAAACAGGTCTTGCGTTCTCCTCGCGAGCGTGTCCAAACTGTTTGCCGCGTACGGTCATCGAGATTCTCGGGACAGTGAGGTTGGGTATGGCTCGGCGGAAGACCAGCAAGAAGGCGAGTAAGAAGAAGCAGATCGCGGATCTCTCGGAGGCGCAGGTGCGCGCGGTCCGCAAGAAGTACGAGAAGGGCAAGCAGAGCCAGCGGCAGATCGCCGAGGAGTATGGCCTGGGCACCCACCAGATCGGTCGCCTCACGCGCGGCGAGGCGCGGGGCGATGCCGGCGGGCCGATCAGCGCGCGCGGTCGCACCAAGCTGACGAGCCGTCAGGTCGCGGCCCTGCGCCGTCGCTACTCGACCGGCATGGCGAGCCAGGCGTCGCTCGCGCGCGAGTACGGCGTGAGCGCCGCCGCGGTGTCGCGGCTGGTGCGCGGGAACACCTACGACGCGGTGGGCGGCCCGCTCGTCGAGAAGGGCGGCATGCCGCACGGCCGCAAGCTGACGCCGAAGCAGATCCTCGAGGTGGCCAGCTCCGACGCCAACATGAGCGAGCTCGCGCGCAAGTTCGGCGTGACCCGCCAGGCGATCCAGGCCTTGCGCAAGCGCTGGACCGAGCGCCTGGGATAGTCCGCCTCACTCGGCGCTCTCGATCGTCACCACGCCGCGCGCCTCGAGCCGCGCCAGGGCCGTCAGCGTCTCCAGCTCGCGCAGCGGGGACAGGAGGACGAGCACGGCGAGGGCGCGCGGGCGCGCGAGCGCGTCGAGCAGGGCCACCTCGGTGCCCACGAGCTTGGCCCCGCCCGCATCGCCCGCGAGGCTCACGACGTCGGTCCGCGACCAGCGCGCGTAGTGCGCGGCGAGGTGCAGGCGCTCGGCCTCCGCCAGGAGCACGCGCACGCGCGCGTCGGCCGGGCTCGTCGCGAGCAGAGAGCGGAACACGTGCGCGGCCTCGGGGTACTGCCGCGCGGCGAGGAGCTTCTGCGCCTGCTCGATCAGCGAGCCCTCGACGTCGGGGCCGTGCGGGATCCCCTCGACGTCGACGAGCCCGCGACGGCGCAGGCCCTCGACGCGGCGCAGGAGCGCCGGTCGACTGATCCCGAGGACCAGGCGCGCCTCCCCGAGCGCGGGCGCCTCGTGCGCGAGCTCGACGATTTCGGCGTCGATGGCGTCGAGCGCGGGGGCGGTCGCGTCCGTCGCTCCCAGCCGCGCCTCGTCGCGCGGGTATGCGGCGTCGAGCCGCGGCCGCTCGTCGAGCAGGCGCAGCCCCTCCATCACGAGGAACTGCACCGCGAGCTCGAGCTCGACCGCCGGCCCTGGCGGCGCGGCCCCCTCGCGCAGCTCGAAGGTCCCCTCCGTCGCGAGGAACAGATCGAGCAGCTGCTCGCGCGCGAGCGCGCTGAGCCCTCGCCCATCGCTCGCGAGGCGGCCGTTCGCGATCGGCCGCGCGCCCGCGACGATCATCCGGGCGTCCGCCATCATCCACGTCTCGGCGCCGTCGGGGCGTCGCACCGCGATCCGCGCGCGGCTCCCGCGGGCGTCGACCCACTGCAGCACGTCCGCGAGCGGCATCGTGGTCAGGTCGCCGGCCAGCACGCCGCCACGCTACCACGGGTGGATCTGGTACCGTGCGCGCGTGACGGTCATCAACCCGCTGGCCCGGGAGATCTCCGCCAAGGTCGTGTACTACGGCCCCGGCCTGTCCGGGAAGACGACCACGCTCAAGCACATCTACTCCGCGGTGAAGCCCCAGCGGCGTGGCGACCTCGTGACGCTCGCGACCGAGGGCGACCGGACGATCTTCTTCGACTTCCTCCCGCTGCACGTGAAGGAGGTGCAGGGGATGGGCGTGCGCTTCCAGCTCTACACCGTCCCCGGGCAGGTCTTCTACGAGGCCACGCGCAAGCTCGTGCTCTCGGGCGCCGACGGCGTGGTGTTCGTGGCCGACTCGCAGCCGGGCGCGGCGCAGGCCAACCGCGAGTCGCTCGCGGATCTCCGGCGCAACCTCGACGAGCACGGGGTCGACGTCGCGAGCTTCCCGATCGTGTTCCAGTGGAACAAGCGCGACCTGAGCAACGTCCGCGACGCGCGCGAGCTCGGCGAGGACCTCAACTGGCTCGGCGCGCCCGAGTTCGCCACGTCGGCGACGCGGGGCGACGGCGTGCTGCCGGCGCTCAAGGAGGTCTCGAAGCTCGTGATCCGCTCGCTCTGGGAGCGGTTCCCCAAGGCGCCGGCGCGGCGCGCGCAGCGGCCGATGAGCGAGGGCATCGAGGCCGAGGTGGTGAAGGTCGCGCGCGAGGTCACGCAGAGCGGCGAGTTCATGATGACCGGCACCGAGCTGGAGACGGATGAGCCGCCGCCCATCGTGCTCAACGTCCCCGCGGAGGCGCTCTCCTTCGCGTCGCTCTGGGAGGGCGCCGACGCGGCGGCGATCGCGGCGGTCGAGGATCGCATCCGCTGCGGCGAGCCCGGCGAGGCGCTGCGGCTCGCGGTCGCCGCGATGGTCGAGCTGCTCGACACCCTCCCCGGCACCGGCAACCACGCGAGCCCGATGGCGAAAGCCGCCTTGCTCGGCCTCGACGGCCGCGAGTTCCTCCGCTTCTGTCGGCTCGCCGGCCTCCACGAGAGCGCCGCGACCGAGCGCGACGCCCTCTTCGCCCTCTACCTCCTCGTGTCCGCGCGGCTCAAGGCCTCGCTCGTCTGAGGTTCCCCGCCGTGACCGACGAAGTCCGCCCTCGCGCGTCGCTGTCCCATCCGCTCTTCCTCGTCGCGCTCGCGGCGCTCGCGCTCAACGACCACGTGCTGAAGGCGAGCGGCGCGTGGCCCGCGCTGAGCGGCAAGCTCAGCGACGTCGCGGGCCTGCTCGTCGCGCCGCTCGTCCTCGCGTGGCTCGTGCGCGTGCGCGATCGACGCGGGTTCCTGGCGTGCCACGTCGCCGTCGGCCTGATCTTCGCGGTACACCAGGTGCCCGCGATGGCCGCGCTGCTCGAGCGTTGGCTGCCCGTCCACGTGTGGCCCGACGCGAGCGATCTCCTCGCCCTCCCCGCGCTCGCGGTCAGCTACTTCGTCCTGGGCCGCCCGCGGCCCGCGCGCCCACCGCGGGTCCTCGGCGCCGTCGCGCTGGTCTTCTGCCTCGCCTCGGACCTGCCGGGCAGCAACAACCCGCCGCCGCGCTACCCGTTCCCGCCGGCGGGGGTGCTCGAGACCGACGTGTTCATCCGCAACCATCTGTCGGCGGATCTCGCGATCGGCGTGCGGCGCGTGCGCGACGAGGTCAACTTGGATTGCGATCGTACGCTTCGCGACCCGAGCGTCGAGCTCGAGGGCGGCGACTTCGGCGACGAGCAGGAGTGGACCGTCGCGGCGCGCGACGCGGTGCCGCTCTGGGATCGGCGGGGCGGCGCGATGACGCGCGACTGCTACGCGGTGCGCCTGAAGGTCCGCGACCGCGAGTGGGTGCTGGCGTGGCGCCACGGGACGCCGCCGCTCCGCGAGATCGCGATCCGCCTCGAGCCGCACGAGTCGCCGGAGGCCGGCGCGATGCGGATCAGCGAGGACCCGGAGACGCCGCCGGTCGTGCCGGGAAACGTCACCGTGCGCCGGTGGGCGCGCTAGCGGCGAGGAACGCGTCGACGTCGGCGCCGAGCTCCGCGGGGACCTCGTTCGCGAGCGAGTGGCGCGCGCCCTCGAACACGCGCAGCACCGCGCGCGGGAGCAGCCCCGCGAGGCGGCGCACGCCGCGGTCCATGTCGAGGGCCTTGTCCTGATCGCCGTAGGCCACGTAGGTCGGGTGGTGGATCTCGGGCGCGCGATCGAAGAGCGACTGCGCGGCCTGATCGCGGCCGATGTCCCAGTACATCCGGTGGAAGCCCTCGGAGTAGACCTCCTCGTAGTAGGCCCACGCGTCGCGCAGCGCTTGGTCGCGGCCCTCCCAGTCCTTGCGGTACCAGAAGCGGCTCTGGATCCAGAGCGCGGGCCAGAACATGAAGCGCAGCCGCTTCATGATCTCCGCGACGAGCACCCAGCGGCGCATCGGCTCCCACGAGCCGGCCGGCGCCCACGCGGCGAGGCGATCGAAGCGCTCGGGCTCGCGGTGACCGAGGCGCAAGACGAGGTTCCCGCCGAGGCTCCCCCCGCCGAGGTGCGCCTTGCGGATGCCGAGCGCGTCGAGGAACCCGAGGAGGCTGTCCTCGAAGAGGCGCAGATCGTAGTCGCGCGCGGGCTTGTCGGAGTAGCCGCTGCCGGGGAGGTCGGGGACGAGGACGCGCCGGCGCTTCGAGAGGTGCGGGAGCAGCGCCTCGTACTCCTCGAGCCGCGAGCTGTGGCCGTGGATCAAGAGGAGCGGCGTGTCGGCCTCGGCGTCGGCGGGCGCGACGTCGATGTACCGCAGGCGCAGGCCGTGCACGGTCACGTCGCGTTGCGGGTGGCGCGTCGCGGGGGCGCGCCGGGGTCGGGAGGGAGCAGGCGAAGTCATGACGCCTTCAGGATAGAGCCCCGGGAGGCTGCTACAACGGCCGCGATGCAGGTTCGCTTCCTCCCCCTCGCCGCGATCGTGTGCCTCGGGTGCTCGGGCCCCGGCCCGGGCGTGTGCGGCGAGGGCACCGATCCCGTGGTCGTCACCGGCCTCAACGGCGTCCTCGACGGCGCGACCCTCGCGGTCGAGATCGCCGCGCTCGTCCCCGAGACCTGCGAGGAGAGCGAGGCGCGCGTGTGGATGCTCTTCGACGATCCCGTCGTCACCCTCGGGCCCGAGCCGAGCGGGATCCTCATGCGCGGCGGGGTCGAGGTGACCGACGAGACGATCTTCTTCCGCGACCGCAACGTCGGAGTGCGCCTCGAGTACCCGGGCGGCGTGGTCGGACCGGAGCTCCGCCTCGTGTGGTTCTCGACCGGGTCCGACCTCGCGGCGGTGCAGTGCACCGCCGAGCCCCTCGCCTGCGCGATCGAGTGATCAGCGCCCGTTGCGCGCGCGCCAGCGGGCGCGGATCCGCGCACGGCGTGCGGCTTGGCGTCGGGCGCGCACGCGCTCGATCTCGGTCGGCGCCGCGGGCCCGGCGCGCTCCGCGACGGGCTCGGTCGCTGCCGGGGCGTCTTCCTCGGCCGCGACGTCCTCGGCCATGAGGTCGGCGAGGCGCGGCTGCACCACCGGCTCGGGCTCGGGCGGC
>JAYRVK010000638.1:0-3743 GCA_041918555.1 Sandaracinaceae bacterium | reverse complement strand
GACGGCGTCCGCGAGCTCGATCAACGACCGCTTCGCGCCCTTCGCCCACTGTGACGCGGCCGCCGCGGCGAGCTCGTCGGTGAGCCGCTCGTCGCCGGCGAGGCGCCGCACCGACAACAACGACGTGGCGGTCGCCAGATCCCCACGCGCGAGCGCGACCTCGCCGAGCGCGCCGAGCGCGAGCGGGAGGACCGGGGTCATGCCCTCGAGCTCGCCGACCGCCGTGCTCGCCTCGGTCCACGCGGCGTCGAGATCGCCGAGCTCGGCGAGCGCGAGCGCGAGGTAGGCGCGCGAGCCGCCGGCGAACCGGCGGTTGTCGAGCGTCAGGCTCAGCTCCACCGCGCGGCGCTCCGCGTCCCGCGCCTCCTCCGCGCGCCCGCGCTCGAGGAGCACGCTCCCGAGGTTGTTCAGCGCGGCGCACACCGTCCGCGGGAGCGCGAGCTTCTCCGCCGTCGCGAGCGCCTCGCGCAGCTCCGCCTCCGCGCGCTCGTAGAGGCCGAGCTCGGTGCACGCGTAGCCGATCCCGGTGCGCACCCCCGCGACGTAGCGGAGATCCCCCGCGCGCGCGAAGTCGCCGGCCGCGCCCTCGAGGCCGCGGAGGTACGCGACGAGATCGCCCTGGTGGAGCGCGCGGTGCGCGGTCGCCCACCCGAGGAGCGCCGCCGCGTGGGGCTCGAGCTCGACCACCGTCGCCGCAACACGATGTGCGCGCTCCAGAACGCCGTCCGCGAGATCGCGCTCGCCGACGAGGAGGAGCTGTCCCGTGGCCTCGGCGAGGCAGCGCACCTGCGCCGCGATCGCGGGCGGGTCCGACGCCTCCGCCTCGCGCGCGCGCGTCGCGCCGTCCCGCACCGCGTCGAGGCGGCCCAGGCTCGCGCTCGCTGCGATCACGAGGTGCAGCGCCTGGAACCAGTGGACGCTCGAGGGCTCGACCGCGTCGAGCACCGCGCGCGCCGCCACCGTCGCGTCGTCGTAGTCGCCGCGCACGTGGTGGGCCTCGGCGCGCACGAGCTCGAGGGCCGCGCGCTCGACGTCCGTCGCACCGAGCGCGAGCCCGCGATCCGCGAGCGCGAGCGCGCCGACCGGATCGTAACCGCCGGCGAGCGCGCTCGCGGCGGCGCGGCGGTACCAGGGGATCGCCCGGGCCGGGGCCTCGCCGCGATCGAAGTGCTCCGCGAGCACGCGCGCGTCGGCGAGACGCCCCTCGAGCCACTCGCCCGCGGCGCGGTGCGCGAGCACGCGGTCCTCGTCGGTGAGCGACGCGTAGGTCGCCTCGCGCACGAGCGCGTTCCGGAACGCGTGCTCCGCCTCGCCGGGCACCGTGCTCCCCGCGCGCGGCGCGATCAGCTCCTCTCGGGTGAGCACCGCGAGCTGCGCGTCGAGCGTGCTCCCCGCCTCGGTCAGCGCGCGCACCCCGCCGCTCCAGAAGCGATCACCGAACACGCTCGCGGCGCGGAGCACCCGGCGCAGGCCCGCGTCGAGCGCGTCGAGGCGCGCGCCGACCATCCCGAGCACCGTGTCGGGGAGCTGCTCGGCGCCCTCGCGCGCGGCGCGGATCAGCTCCTCGAGGTGGAACGCGTGCCCGCCCGCGCGCTCGACGATGCGCTCGATCATCGCCTCGTCGGCGTCGGGGAGCACCGCGAGGACGAGCGCGCGCGCGGCCCGCTTCACGAGCGGCCGCAGCCGGATCACCTGGACGTGCCGCGCCTCCCAGAGCCCAGGGAACGCCTGCTCGACCTCGGGCCGCGCGAGCCCGAGCACGACGAGCGGCCGGTCGTCGGTGCGCCGCAGCGCCGCGTCGAGGAACGACACCGTCGGCGTGCCGGCCCACTGGAGATCGTCGACCACGAGGAGGAGCGGGGCCCGCGCACAGCGCGCGCGCACGAAGTCCTCGAACGCCGCGCGCATCGCGTCGCTCATGAGCCGCGGATCGCGGCGCGCGGCGCGCAGCCGCTCGCTCGCAGCGTCGTCGAACGGGACGCCGATCATCTCCCCGAGCAGCTCGGCCACGCGATCCGCCTCCGCGTCGCCGACCAGGCCCGCGACGTGCTCGCGCAGCCGCGCCCGCCGCGCGTCGAGCTCGGGGAGCGCCTCGAGCCCCGCGTCCGACGCGATGGCATCGGCGAGCGGACGGAACGGCGAGCCGGGCGCCATCGCGTCGGCGCGGCCCCAGAGCACCTCGACGCCGCGCGCCTCCGCGCGCTCGGCGAGCTCGGCCGCGAGCCGCGACTTCCCCGATCCCGCGCTCGCCGTGATCAGCGCCACGCGCGACGCGCCCTCGTCGATGCACTCGTCGACCATCGCCTCGAGCGCGCCGAGCTCCCAGTCGCGACCGACGAGCGGCGTCGGCGTGCCGCAGACGAGCCGCCGCACGTCGAGCTCGGAGAGCTCGCGCGAGAGCGCGCGGTCGCCGAGCTCGAAGCGCCCGCCGAGGAGCTGCGTGGTCGCGGCGTCCACGAACGCGTCCGTCCCCTCGCGCAGGAGCTCGACCCCGCGATCGATGAGCTCGCCGACCGGCTGCTCGGCCACGAGCTCGCCGCGCCCGGTCACCACGGACACCGCGAGCGCGCCCGCGAGGCGCCGGAGCTCGAGCGCGAGCCGCGCCGCGCCGATCGCGCGGTCGGTGGGCGTGACCCCGCCCTCGAAGCCGACGACCACGGTGCCGTCGGGCAGGAACCGCGGCTCGCCGCCGCGGGCGCGCGCCGCGGCCTCGACGCGGGCCGCGAGCGTCTCCGCGTCGTCGGCCTCCGCGGTCAAGCGAGCGAGCAAGAGAGTTTGCACCCTGCGCTCCGCGACGCCGATGGCCGCGGTCGGACGCGAGGGGCGCAGCGACGCACGCTCGACCCGCGCGAGCTCGGCCACCACCGCGGCGCCGTCGGCGGGACGCGCCTCGGGCTTCTTGTCGAGCATCGCGGCGAGGAGCGCGGTGAGCGGCGGCGGCACGTCGTCGCGCACGGCCTCGATCGGCGGCGGCTCCTCGAGCAGCACGCGCATCAGGATCGCGAGCGTCTCGTCGGCCGAGAACGCGCGCGCGCCGGCGAGCGCCTCGTAGAGCACGCACCCGAGGGCCCACACGTCCGCGCGCGCGTCGACGCTCTCGCCCGCGACCTGCTCGGGGGCCATGTACTGCGCCGTCCCCACCACGTCGCCCGTCGCCGTGAGGGCGAGGCGCGCGTGCGCCGCGCGCGCCATCCCGAAGTCGATCAGCGCGAGGTCGTCCCAGCCCTCGCCGCGCAGGACGACGTTGCTCGGCTTCACGTCGCGGTGGACGATCCCGCGCGCGTGCACCGCGGCGAGCGCGCTCGCGATCGCGCGCGTGAGCGCGAGGGCCTCCTCCACGGTCGGCCGGCGCCGCGCGAGCCGCGCGCTCAGCGGCTCGCCCTCGATCCACTCCATCGCGAGCCAGAGCTCGCCCTCGTCGGTGCGCCCGTGCGCGAGGCGCCGCACGATCGCGGGGTGATCGAGCTCGGCGAGGAGCTCGGCCTCGCGGAGCAGGCGCGCCTCGTCGAGGCCCGAGCGCCGGAGCAGCACCTTGAGCGCGGCCCACCCCGAGGTGACCTCGTCGCGCGCGCGGAAGACGCGGCCCACGCCGCCGCGCCCGATCTCGCGCTCGACGACGAACCGCCCCCCGATCCGCACCCCCGGCTCCACGCGGGTCGAGGGTACCGCGGTTCGATTCGGACGGGCCCCGTGGTCGCGCACGGATCCGAGGACGTCGCTGGAACGAGCCGAGGTGTCGATTG
>JAYRVK010000637.1:0-3556 GCA_041918555.1 Sandaracinaceae bacterium | reverse complement strand
GGCGCTTCGACTTCGGCCAGGGCCTCGGGGTGCCGGGCCTCGTCCTGGGCCTCGCGTTCTACGCCCCGCTCGAGGGCCTCGTGCGGAGCCGCATCGTCCCCGACGACTCGCCCTCGTGGTACCTGATCGGCGATCGCACGTCGCACGTCTCGTTGCACGCCGCGCTCGCGTTCCGAATCGTCGAGTGGCTCAGCGTCGGCGCGGGCGTCCGCATCACCTTCGACGAGGAGGCGCTCATCACGGGGACCGCGACGGACGTGCGCCGCGTCACCGACCCGGTCACCGGCGAGGAGCGCGTCGAGGCGGGCACCGAGCTCGGGATCGAGGCCTCGATCTACGGCCGCGCGAGCCCGATCCTCGGCGTGCTCGTCGCGCCGATCCCCGAGCTCCGCGTCGGGTTCGCGTGGCGCGGCGAGCTCGTCTCGGACGACTGGGGCTGGAGCCGGCTCCAGGGCATCGAGGGCGTCGGCGACATCGGCTTCATCCACCGCTTCACGCACGTGTTCCGGCCGCACGAGCTCGCGTGGTCGGCGGCCTACCGGATCCACGACGTGATCGAGGTCTCCGCCGAGCTCACGTGGGCGCTCTGGTCGCAGGCGGTGAGCCCGACCTGGCGCGACCTCGGCGCGCGCTTCGGCGACACGCTCGTCCCCGCGGGCGGCGTGCGCATCACCCCGGTCGCCGGCCTCGATCTCCTCGCGGGCTACCGCTACGCCCGCGCGCCGCTGTCGGACCTCGGCGGCCCGACGAACCTCCTCGCGAACGACACGCACCACGCGAGCCTCGGCGTCGAGCTCGACCTCGACGCGCTGATCGAGGACGAGGTGCCCTTCACCATCTCGGTCGCGGGCCGGCTCGCGATCCTCGAGGAGCGCGATGAGATCAAGGACGGCCGCCGCTTCCCGAGCGACGCGGCCCTCCTCGGGAACCCGGGCTACCCTGGGTATCGGTACGGAGGCTTCGTCCCGAGCGTGCAGCTCTCGGTGGAGACGCGATGGTGAGGCGTGGGGCGATCGCGCTCGCGCTGTGCGTCGTCGGGTGCGGCCCGAGCGCGACCGACTACCCGTATCTCCGGGGTGAAGAGTGCACGACGCCTTGCGAGGACGCGGGCGTCGACGCGGGCCGCCCCGACGCGGGCCCGCCGGACATCCCGGACGAGCCGCTCGAGGACTGGGACGAGACGGACGCCGATCCGCTCACGGGGATCTTCGCGGTCGAGGTGACGATCCCCGCGCGCGCGGTGGTCGAGGTCGAGACGCGGCAGCTCTACCGCCTGCGCGTGCTCCAGCGCGGCGAGACGGTGCGCCTGAAGGTGAGCCCCTGTCGCTTCGCGCTCCCGTCGGTCCCGTCAGTCGCGACGCTCACCATCCCGCCGCGCCTCGAGGCGGTGCTCCGCGGGATCGCGATCGAGGACGAGGGCCCGTTCCTCAGCGCGGCCGACCCCATCGGCGCGACCATCACCACGCCGCGCGCGACGGTGCTCCTCGGCGCGATGCTCGGCGATCCCGAGGCCGACCCGCTGCCCACGCCGGAGATGCCGGAGACCGCGATCGACCAGGACGAGGACGGCCAGGTCGGCGTGACCGTGGCCGCCGAGACGGTGCTCTGCCGCCAGCCCGAGGAGCTCTACCTCGCGCTCCGCGCCTCGGTCGTGATGAGCGCGACGATCGCCGAGCTCGACCGCTTCGAGGGCACGGTCGTCCCGACGCTCGAGCAGAGCGTGCTCGGCGTGAGCGACCGCTGCCTCAACGCGGCGGCGAGCCTCGAGATCGAGATCCTCGAGGGCAGCACGTTCACCGCGCTCCGCGCCGACGAGGCGTCGGACTACGACGGCAATGGGAACGTGAGCTGCCCCGAGATCGCGTACTACGCGGAGGCGCTCTTCGGAGAGTTCTGGGCCGCGCCCGAGTGATCCACGATCGCTGTTCCTCGAGAAGGGCCGTCACTCCGCGACGGGCAGCGTGTGCGGGTCGAGGCGGAACAAGAAGTCTCGCTCCTCCGACCGCGTGTGCACGACGACCTCGTGGTCCGACGCGTAGATCGGCGCGCGGCTCAACAGCTCGTGCCCAGCCGGAGGGCTCCACGCGCGGAGCGTCGCGTCCGCGGTTCGAATCACCTCGAGCCTCCCGACGTCGCCGCGGACGTAGGCGTACCAGCCACCGCCGTAGGCGAACGGCCAGACGTTGTCGACGGGCCCGACCTCGCGGGGCTCGAGGCTGTCGCGCGCGGTCACGTAGGGGGCCGTGAACATCGTGAGCGTCGTGTAGCCGAGGCCCGGACGATCGCCTCGGCCCTCGAGCCACACGTGGTCGACTCCGTCGGTCGTGTAGTGCACGACGTCGTCGGGCGCGATGTCCAGGAAGAACGCAGGCGCACTGTCACGACGCGCATGCGCGACGCGCACCGCGCTCGACCAGTCCTCCCAGAAGACGTCCACGCCCACCGCGCTCGGGTTCTGCGGCGAGCCCAGGACGGGGTCGTCGATCAGCGCGTACTGCGACCCGTCCGCGCCGACGACGTAGATGAAGCCGCCAGGCTGCCACTCCATCGCAACGAGCTCGGAGGTGACGGCCAAGCGCTGCGGCCCGCCGCCCGCGGCGATGTCGCCGGTGATGACCGCTCGGGGGTCGAGGACGAGCGGGAGACCGGCGATCGGTCCATGGAAGAGGATCTCTTGATCACGCTCGCGAGCGCGGTCGTCCACGTACGCCACGCTGAAGGCCGCATGCCCTTCACCGACCCCGACCGCGCCGACGACACAGGCTCTCCCGTCGGCGACCGGGCGGTAGGCCCGCCAGTACCCTTTGGCTCCCTCCAGCGTCGACACGAGCGCCGCCACGCTCCCATCGCGACGGTCTGGGAACACGACGGGAAAGTAGCCTTGTCGCCCGTCGCTCCAGCCGCCGTCCGGAAACCAACCCACACCCGCGGCGGTAGCGAGCTGCGTCCACGGGCCCGCAAAGGAGCACGCCTCGAGGCCATCGTCGCAGGGGCGCCAGGTCACGGTCAGCTCCGCTGCCGGATCGTCCGCGCTCTCGACGATGCAGTCATCGGGCAACCCTCGAAGTCGCTGCCAACCGGAGGACGCCCCGGCGTCCACCCCAGCGTCGACGCGCGCGCCCGCATCCCGTCCCGCATCGACGCCTGCGTCCATCGCGGGCTGCGCGTCGGGAAGCTGTGGCGGCGCGTCGCAGGTCGAGAGGAGGAATGCGCCGACGATCCACCCCCCGCGGCTCAGAAGCACGCGCGCTCCGCGCCGGGCGCGCGACGCAGACCGGTCACGGGGATCGGGACGAGCGTCGGCGTGCGACGCTCGACCGCGACGGTGAGCCCCTCGTCGCCCGCGCGCACCGCGCCGGGAAGCAAGCGCCCGCGCTCCAGGGCCCAGCCGTCGAGCCGTAGGCGTCGTCCATCGAAGCGCTCGAAGCGCAGCGCGGCGACCACACCCGCCGACCGGGAAGGACCGCCCGCGATCCAGAGCGCACCCGCCGGATCCGACGCGAGCGCGAAGGTGTCGTTGTGCCCGTGCCACGGCCACTCGGCGACGACGTGGTGG
>JAYRVK010000636.1:0-2646 GCA_041918555.1 Sandaracinaceae bacterium | reverse complement strand
CTCGTAGCGCACGTTGACCGCGGAACCGCTGCAGTCGCTCGGGGGCGAGCCGGGATCCGAGCACTCCTCGTGGCGGCGCCGGTTGTCGCCGAGCTGCGAGTCCTGGTTGTAGCCCCAGCACAGGACCTCGCCGTTCTCGCGGCGGCCGCACGAGTGGAGGATGCCGAGGTCGAGCTCGACGAACCCGCAGCCCGTGGTGCAGCCGGTCGCGCCGGCGTCGGGGCGCGCGGCGTCGGTGCCCGCGTCGGTCCCCATCACCCCGGAGTCCTCCATCGTCGCCGCGTCGACGCCGCCTCCGGCGTCGGTTTCCATGGTCTCGCCGCAGCCCATCAGGTGGGCCGCGAGCAGCGCGGCGGTGAAGAAAGCGTGTCGATTCATCGGTCCCCTCGTTTTCGGCGGGGAACCCTAGTCGACGGCGTGCCGAGCTTCAACACGGCTGGTATGTCGCCGGCATGCGTCGGGCGGAGAAGGCCGCGCGGATCGCCGCGCTCCTCGACGAGCTCTACCCCGGGGGGGTCCCGATCCCGCTCGATCACGGGGACCCGTTCACGCTGCTCGTCGCGGTCGTGCTGAGCGCGCAGACGACCGACAAGAAGGTGAACCAGGTGACCCCCGCGCTCTTCGCCGCGGCGCCCGATCCCGCGTCGATGGCCGCGCTCGGCGCCGCCCGGATCCACCCGCTCATCCGCGAGCTCGGCCTCGCGCCCCAGAAGGCGAGGGCGCTCGAGGGGCTCTCGCGGCTCCTCCTCGAGCGGCACGGGGGCGAGGTCCCGCGGACCTTCGAGGCGCTCGAGGCGCTCCCCGGGGTCGGCCACAAGACCGCGTCGGTCGTGATGGCCCAAGCGTTCGGCGTCCCCGCGTTCCCGGTCGACACGCACATCCATCGCCTCGCCGCGCGCTGGGGCCTGAGCGATGGATCGAGCGTCGAGCGCACCGAGCGCGATCTGAAGCGGCTCTTCCCGCGCGCGCGGTGGAACGATCTGCACCTCCAGATCATCACCTTCGGCCGCGAGCACTGCCCCGCGCGCGGCCACGACCTCTCGACGTGCCCGATCTGCGGGTGGGCCGCGTCGAAGAGGCGGATCGCCGAGGAGGCGCGGCGCTGAACATTTGCGCTCCGGATCGGGCGCTGTTAGAGCCGGGACCGATGGACAGGCCTCTTCGCTGCGCGCTCTTCGCGATCACGCTCCTCGCCTGCGGCGGCGGCGAGGAGGCCCAGGCGGATCCGACCCCGACGACGCCCGACGAGCCGCCGCCGGGCACCGGGACCGGGCGCGCGGATCCGGCGCCGGGCGCGGCGAGCGCCGACGTGCCCGACGATCTCCCGAACGGGCTCCTGCTCAGCTACTCGCAGTTCCCCGTGCGCGACGGGCGCGTGGTCCCGGAGCCGGGCGCGGCGCGCCTCGAGATCCTCACCCGCCGCGGCGGCGAGTGGCACGTCGAGGTCCTCGAGGACCCGACGAGCAACGTGTTCCACAAGGCGATGGCGTACACGCCGCCCGGCGGCGAGCCGGGGATCCTCACGCTCGGCGCGCAGGGCGCGCGGGTGAAGCTCTGGCGGCGTGAGGGCGGCGAGTGGCGCGCCACCACGCTGTGGGAGCAGTCGTTCGGGGGTCGCTTCGACCGCATGCGCGACGCCGAGATCGGGGATCTCTACGGTGACGGGCGCGCCGCGATCGCGGTCGCGACCCACGACCAGGGCGTGATCGCGAGCCTCCGTCCGAGCGCGGGCGGGGCCTTCGAGGTCACCGAGCTCGCGCGCACCGCCAACCTGTTCATCCACGAGATCGAGCTCGGCGATCTGAACGGCGACGGCGCCATCGAGGTCTACGCGACGCCGAGCGAGCCCAACGATCTCGACGGCGGCGAGCAGTCGGGGAGCGTCGTGCGCTTCGTCCTGAGCCAGGGCACCGCGTCGACCGTGGTCGCGGATCTCGGGAACCGGCACGCGAAGGAGATCTGGGTGGGCGACGTCGACGGCGACGGCCGCGACGAGCTCTACGTCGCGGTCGAGGCGCACACCTCGGGGCAGGGCGCGAGCGTGGCGATCGAGGAGCCGGTCGAGATCCGCCGCTACGAGGCGGGCACCGCGCCGACGGCGGGCGTGGTGATCGCGCGCATCCAGGATCGGCTGTGCCGGTTCCTGACGGTCGGAGACCTCGACGGCGACGGGCGCCGCGAGATGGTCGCCGCGGCGTTCTCGAGCGGGCTGTGGCTCCTGCGGCCGGGCCGCGATCCGAACGGCGAGTGGTCGATGGAGAGCATCGACCGGCAGTCGGCGGGCTTCGAGCACGCGGCGTACGTCGCGGACCTCGACGAGGACGGGCACGAGGAACTCTACGTCGCGGCCGACGAGCAGGGCGAGCTCCGCCGCTACGCGTGGGTCGACGGCCGCCCGCGGCGCTCCGTGATCCACCGGCGCGAGGTCCCGCGCTCGCAGATCACGTGGAACATCACGGACGCGCCGGTCTCGCTGATCGGCCCCGCGGGCCGCTGACTCCGGCTGACACGCGCCGAGGCTCGGAAACTCAGAGGGTGTCGATAAATCGGTCCGGTGACCGGGACCGGGACCGGGACCGGGCCGGGGTCGACGGGAGACCGCAGCTCGAGCACGGTCTTTCGTCCGGTGGCGTGCAGCTCACCCCG
>JAYRVK010000635.1:0-1919 GCA_041918555.1 Sandaracinaceae bacterium | reverse complement strand
TGCCGAGGAAGCCCCAGCCGTAGATCCGGTGGCGGCGCTCGAACTCGGCGAGCGCCTCGTGGGTCGGCCAGTCGAGACCGCCCGACACATAGTCGCCCTTGCCCTCGAAGTAGCCCTCGCACTCGAGGCGCGCCTGCGCCGCGCGGATCGCGCGCACGCGCGGCGCGGAGTCGCGGAATTCGCGCAGGGCGCGGCGCTCGCGATCGTCGAGGCGCGCCTCGTCGAGCGCGCCCTCGTCGGCGAGGCCCTGCTCGCTCACGTAGCCCGCGACCGCGCGCTCGAGCGCCGCGAACTGCCGCGCCGACGCGCGCGCGGCGTTGTTGTTCGAGTAGCGCACGAAGCCATCGAACGCGACGAGCGGCGCGAGGTCCAGGCCCTCACGGCAGGCCAGATCGCGCACCTGCCGGGCGCGCTGACGGAGCAGACCGAGGGTCGGAAGGATCCCGTAGAGCTCGAGGTACTTGTCGCGCTCCGCGCGCGCGCCGTGGTGATCGGACGGGATCTCGCCGCGCGCGAGCGCGAGGTACGTCTCGCGGTAGGCGTGCTCGACGCGCTCCTCGCTCGCGTTCGACTGCTCGGTGAAGAGGTACGGCGTCCACGACTCGCCGAGGTCGAGGAGCAAGAAGCCTTCCTCGCTCGCCGTCGCCGCGTCGATCTCGCGCTCGGTGACGCCGTCCTCGAAGAGCGGCACGGGGTGGGCGAGCGGCGGCGGCCGCGCGTCGACGCGCTGGCGGTGCTCGGGCGGGGCGTCCGGCGCGGGCGCGGCCTCGGGCGCGGGCGCGCTCGGCTCGACCGGGGCCTCGCCGAGGGCGAGCTCCTCGCAGCCGGCGGCCGCGAGCGTGAACAGGAGGGTCGTCACGAGCCTGCGCATCCGAACAGGCCGAGCCTTGGCCAGGAGGTCCGTCGGCGCAAGTTTCGAGTGGCGGGTCCGCATCGATTGTGGAGTCGGCAAGGGGCGGACCAGGCCCCGGCGAGCCCGGAACGCTGCCCCGGCCGGCCCCGCGCGCGGCTACGCGCCCGCGCTGCGTGTCGGCGTTTCCTCTATCCTCGGGCGCGATGGAGGAGCGGGCCACGTGAGGACCTGGATCGGGGCCGTCGGCACCCCCGTCGCGTTCGCCGCGCTGTGGCTCGCGCCGCTCCCCCTCGAGCCGAGCGCGCACCGGCTCGCCGCGATCTTCGGCGCGGTGCTCGTGGCGTGGCTCACCGAGGTCGTCCCGATCGCCGTCACCGCGCTCCTCATCGCGCCTGCCCTCGTGGTGACCGACGTGGCGAGCGCGGGCGACTCGTTCCGCCACTACGCGGACCCCCTCCTCTACCTCTTCGTCGGCGGCTTCTTCATCGCGGAGGCGATGAGCGTGCACGGGCTCGACCGCCGCATGGCGAAGGCCGTCGTGACCGCGCCGCTCGTCCGAGGCTCGCCGACGCGGGTCCGCCTCGCGCTCATGGTCACCGCGGCCGCGCTCTCCCTCTGGGTCTCCAACACCGCGGCGGCCGCCATCCTCGTCCCGATCCTCCTCAAGATGCTCGGCCCCCGGCGTGGGGCCGATCACGCCGCGGCGGGCGGCCTCCTCGCGCTCACCTACGCGTGCTCGTCGGGGGGGCTCGGCACCCTGGTCGGGACCCCGCCGAACCTCATCACGGTGCGCTTCCTCGCCGACGCGGGCACCACGATCGGGTTCCTCGACTGGCTGTGGATCGGGATCCCCGCGGCCGTCCTGATCACGGGCGCGGTCTGGCTCGTGACCGCGTGGCTGCATCCGGTGCGCCCCGACGCCGGCGTGGGCGCGGAGGCGGTCACCCTCGACGACGTGCCCGAGCGCTGGACGCGCGCGGAGATCGTCAGCGCGATCGCGTTCGGCCTCGCGATTGCCGGCTGGCTCGCGCCCGGCGTCGTGCGCGCGCTCGGCTCGTCGGCCGCC
>JAYRVK010000634.1:0-4853 GCA_041918555.1 Sandaracinaceae bacterium | reverse complement strand
GGCGCGCGCGAGGTCCTTGCCGCGCTCCGCGTGCTCCGCGAGGACGCCCGCGTCGCGCTCGCCGGCGCCCTCGAGCCAGCGCGCGGCGAGTCGGTGCGCGATCTCGCGATCCGCGTCCGTGAGCGCCGCGTAGACCGCGTCGCGGACGAGCGCGTGGCGGAAGACGTGCTCTTCCTCACCCTCGAAGCGCGAGGCCGGCGCCTGGGCGACCAGCTCCTCGCCAGCCAGCGCGCCGAGACAGCGCGCGACGTCGTCGGGATCGAGCTCGCCGCCCGAGAGCGCCGACACGCCGCCAGGCCAGAACGCCGTCCCGAAGGCGCTCGCGGCCCGGAGCACACGGCGCGCGATGGGCGCGACGGCCTCGAGCCGCGACCCGAGCAAGGCCATGAGCGAGCCTGGCGAGCCGGCGAGGCCCGCCGCGCGCGCGCGCACGAGCTCCTCGAGGAACAGCGGGTTCCCCTCCGCTTGCTCGACGATCGCGTCGACGATCCCGGGCTCCGCATCGAACGAAGCCGTGACGAGCGCCACCGCGGCGCGCCTCCCCAGCGGGCCCAAGCGCAGCTCCGCGTGGGCGCCGGAGAGCGCGCCGGGCCGCTCCGTCGCGAGCTCCGGCCGCGCGTAGGCCACCACGCACAGCGAGCGCCCCCGCAGCGCGCGCAACGCGCCCTCGACGAGCTCGAGCGAGGCCGCGTCCGCCCACTGGAGGTCGTCGACGAGCAGCGCGACGGCCCCGGTGGCGGACTCGGCGGCGAGCCAGCGCTCGAAGGCCTCGCGCACCTCGCCGGCCGCGACCGCAGGGTCTTCGACGCGCGACTCGTCGGGAGGCACGCCCGCGAGCTCGCCCAGGCGTCCCACGATCCGGGTCGCGTCGTCCCCCGCGAGATCACGCGAGAGCCGCGCGCGCAGCTTCGCGCGCCGGGCCGCGAGGGGCTCCCCGTGCGCCACCCCCGCGGCGCGCGCGAGCAAGTCCCCGACGAGCGCGTAGGGCGAGCTCGCGCGGAGCACGTCCCCCTGCCCGATCAATACGGTCGCGCGTCCCTCGAGCGCGCGAGCGAGCTCGGCGCGCAGACGCGACTTGCCGACGCCGGCGGCGCCGACCACGAGCGCGGCGCGCGGCTCGCGCTCCTCCTCCGCCTCGTCGAAGAGCGCAGTCAGCGCCGCGAGCTCGCGGTCGCGGCCGAGCATCGGCACCTCGCGGCCGAGCAGCGTGCGCGGGTCGTCGTCGACACGCTCGGCCTCGAGGTGCAGCGCCTCCCCGCGCAGCCGCACGTCGAAGCCCGCGCCGAGCAGCCCGGCCGACGCATCGTCGAGCAAGATCGCGCCGGCCTCGCCGCGCGCGAGCAGCGCCACCGCGCGCTCGACCACCTCGCCCACGGGCAGCGCGCGCACGAGCTGCCCCCGCCCGGTGGCGACCGCGATCGGGGCTCCGGGCAGCGCGCCGCGCAGGGCGAGCGCGTAGCGTGAGGCACGACGCGCGAGGTCGACGGCCAGCGTCCGAGGCTCCGAGGCGAAGGCGGCGACGACGGATCCGTCACCGAGGCGCTCGTGGCGGACCGCGAACGTGCGCCGCAGCGTGTCGAGCTCGGCCGGCTCCCGGAGATCCGTGTCGCGAGCGGTGTCCGCGGTCCGCGAGACGGGCCGCGGCGCGCGCGGCCCCGCGAGGACCACGGTGTAGAGCGCGCGCTCGCCGGCGGTGATCGCGCCGGGCCGACCGCTCGGCGTGGTGACGCAGGGACCCGACTCTCCTTCGAGGGCGACGAGCTCGCGCGCGACGGCCGCGCCGTCGTCGGGCCGCTCCGCGGGTCGCTTCGACAGCATCCGCGCCACGAGCGCGTCGAGCTCCCGCGGGACGCCCGGCCGCACCTCGCTCGGAGGCGGCGGCTCGGCCAGGAGGATCTTCACCATGACCGCGAGGGCGGCGTCGCCGCGGAACGGGTGGCGGCCCGCGAGGAGCTCGTAGCAGACGATACCGAGAGCGAAGACGTCCGCGCGCGCGTCGAGGTCGACCTGTCCCCGCGCCTGCTCCGGTGACAAGTAGCCGGGCGTCCCCACGACGACGCCCGCCCCGGTCAGCGGCGTCGAGCCGTCGTCGGCGCGCGCGATCCCCAGGTCGAGGAGGGCCGGCGCGTCGAGCCGATCGCCACGCAGGATCACGTTGGCGGGCTTGACGTCGCGATGCACGATCCCGCGCGCGTGCAGCGCGCCGAGGGCCTCGGCGATGCGCCGGACGACGGTCACGACCTCGGGAGTCGTCAGCGACTCTTGCGATGCGCGGAGATCGAGGGTCCGGCCCTCGAGCCACTCCATGGCCAGCCACAGGTCGGGCTCCGCCGGCCCCGCGTGCGCGACGTGCGCGACCAGGCCGGGGTGCGAGACGGAGGCGAGCAGCTTGGCCTCGCGCAGGAAGCGAGCCCTCGCACGTTCGTCGCTCGCCGCCGCGATCTTCAACGCGACCGCCTCGCCACGGACCCGGTCGAGCGCGCGATACACGGTGCCCATCCCGCCGGCACCCGCGACGCGCTCCACCACGAAGCGGTCGGCTACGACGTCTCCGGGCTCCACCGCTCGCCATCTTACGCGACGGCGCGGCCGATGGCCGGTACGCCACGCGGTGCGACAATGACTCGCCATGCTCGACCCGATCCCTGCCCGCCCCCGCGCCGTCCCCCGCCTGACGCTGCCCGCGCTCGATCGCGACGCGGCGATCCGCGCGTTCCGCGAGCGCGCGCCCGCGGACTACCCCGGACGCCGCGCGCAGCTCGAGGACTGGCTCGCGCGCGGGGAGCGCGTCCTGTCGCGCCACTTCTTCGAGGCGCTCGACGACGCGGAGTCGGAGGCGCGCTTCTTCGCGCTCGACGACGTCGGCGCGCGCCTCTTCGCGCCGGACGAGGTCACCCTGCGCTACGTGATCGCGCGCTTCGGCGCGCGGGTGCTCCCGTTCCTCGAGGCGTGGGCCGCGCCGGGCGCGCCCGAGCTCCTGGGATCGATGGGCTCGCTCGCCGGCGCGGCGACCGTGCTCCGGCGCATGGCGGATCCCGATCCCGCGGCCGCGGAGGAGGCGCGCGCGTGGGCCGACGAGCACGTCGCGAGCGCGCTGGAGGCCGCGATCCAGCTCGCGTCGGACCGGGGCGACGAGGGCCTCGCGGCGCGGGCGTGGCTCGCGGAGCAGCCCGAGGCGGTGACCGACCGGTTGGTGCAGAGCGCGCTCGACGCGGGGACCGAGCGCCTCGCCCACGGCGCGCCCGGCGTCACGGCGCGCTGGTTCGCGCGGCGGTTCGGCGCGGCGGCGCTGGAGGCCGCGTGCCCCGCGTCCGATCGCGCGCGGCTCGACGCGATCCTCGACCCGACGCGCGACGCGCGCTGGCTGGACTTCGAGGTCCGCCCCGCGAAGTGGTGGCCGGGCGCCCTCGCGGCCTCGGAGCGCGCGGTGCTCGAGGCCGGCTGCACGCCCGAGCACCCCGACGCGATCGCGCTGCGCGCGCGCCTCGGGCCCGACGCGGACCGCGCCGCGGCCGCGCTCCTCGACGCGTTCGAGGAGGACAAGGCCAAGCCGATGCATCGCTTCGCGCTCGCCGCGGCGCTGACGCTGTCGCCGGACGCCGGGCCCGCGAAGCTCTCGCGCCTCGCGTGGAGCTGGAGCCGCTCCAAGAACCGCAACCATCGGACCCTCGTCGCGTACGTGGCGGCGTACCTCGGCCAGGCCGCGACGCCGGCGGCGATCGCGCGGCTCGGGCTCCTCGCCGCGGGCCTCGCCGACGAGGCGCACCGCGCGCACGCGGCGCGCGCGCTCCGCGCGATCGCGCTCGATCGCGGGACGTCGATCGAGGACGTCCTCGCGAGCGCGCCGCCCGACCTCGGGCTCGACGAGCGCCTCGCGGTCTCGCTCGACTACGGTCCGCGGCGCTTCGTCGTGCGGTTCGGGAGCGACGGACGGCCGCACGTCGTCGACGCGAAGGGCAAGGCGCTGGCGAGCCTGCCCAAGCCGGGGAAGAAGGACGACCCGGCCCTCGCGGAGGCCGCGCACGCGCGGTTCGTGGAGGCCCGCGACGACGTCCGCCACTTCCTCGCGGCGCAGGCCAAGCGCCTCGAGCGGCGGATGCGCGAGCAAACCTCGTGGACACCCGACGCGCTCGCGCGCGAGATCTCCGTCCCGCTGATGCGCCTCCCGCTCACCGGGCTCGTCCACGCGCACGAGGGCGGGACGCTCCGCGTCTCCGACGAGGGGCGGATGGTGGACGCGGAGGACGAGCTCGTCGCGCCCGCGGACCCCGTGCGGATCGCGCACGCACTCGCGCTGAGCGATTCGGAGCGCTTGCGCTGGGGCGAGGTCCTCGCCGACTACGAGCTCGTCCCGCCGTTCGCGCAGCTCGACCGCCCGATCCACCGCGCGGTCGTCGAGGGCGGCCTCGTGAATGCGTGCCGCGGCTGGGCGATCCCCGCGGGCGCGCTCGTCGGGCTGCTCGCGCGGGGGTGGCGCGGCCGGTGGACCTACGGAGGCGTCCTCGAGGGCGCGTCGATCGCGATCCCCGGAGGGCAGGCGCGGCTCGCGTGGCCGGGCTTCCCGGCCCGCGAGGCGCGCGGCGCCGGCGCGATCGAGCTCGGCCCGCTCGCGATCGCCGCGCCCGGGATCGATCCCATCGCGCTCTCGGAGATCCTCCTCGACCTCGACCGCGTGCGCGCGCGCTAGCGCGGCAGCGGATCGCCGGGACAGGGTGCGCCCATCGCGGTGCCTGCGGCGTACGCGGCGGTCCGTCGCGCGCGCACGCCGGCCGCGTCGACGTCGACCACCCACGCGGCGAGGCCCCGGCAGTCGATCCCGCGCGCGATCACGCGCGACGCCGCGAGCGCGCGGC
>JAYRVK010000633.1:0-1624 GCA_041918555.1 Sandaracinaceae bacterium | reverse complement strand
TGGCTCGCTCCGGCTGCGGCTCGCTGGCTCGCTCCGGCTGCGGCTCGCTGGTACTCCGCTAGTACAGCTTGAACGTGATTCGGAAGTAGGCCCAGACGCGTTCGAGGTTGTCGCGGACGCGGTAGGGGCGGTAGCGGCACTGGAGGACGGCGGTCGTCGCGGCGTGCTCGAGCAGGGGCTGGTGGGTGCCGCCGATGATCTCGACCTGGATGACGCGGCCCGTCGTGTCCACGAGCGCCACCAGCTCGACGAGGCCCTCGATGTCCTTCTCGCGCGCCTCCTCGGGGTAGTTGGGGCGGACGAGGTTCTCGACGACCAGGTCTTCGGACTGGACCACCGGTCCCTCGAGCGCCAGCGCGCGCAGCCGCGCCTCGAGCGTGAACTCGTCCTCGCCCGAGCCCTGCCCACGGCGAGGGCCCTCGGGCGCGGGCTGCATGCCTTCGACGGCCGACTCGCGCCTGCCGCCGCCCTCGCGCAGGCTCACCGGCGCGACGTTGACCGTGTTCGCGCCGATCTGCTCCTCGGGACCGCGGATCTCGAGCAGGATGCGCTCGACGTACTGGTCGGGCCCCTCGAAGCCGAAGCGCTTGGGGTCGCCGAGCGCCTCGCGGACGGCCGGCTGGCGCAGCGCGACGAGCACCGCGAGGACGGCGGCGCAGACCGCGGCGCCGAGCACGCTCAGCCGCCGCTGGAACTCGGCGATCTCGCGAAAATAGCCGTCGATGCCGTGCCGCATGCGGACCCCGGGCGATCGAGTAGGACGACGTGGGCCCGGCCGGTCAGCGAGCTCCGAGGAGGAGGTGCCTGCGCGCGGAGTCTAGCAGAACGATTCGCGCGCCCACGCGCGGATCCTCGCACGAAAGCTCGAGCGGGCCGCTCTCGGTGCGTACGAAGGTCGCGAGCCCGTCGGCCCCCGCCTGCAGGACGAGCGCTCCGCCCAGCGTGACGAGCGCGCCCGGGACGGGGCGCCCGGAAGCGTCGCGCACCTCGATCGAGTCCGCTTCCCAGTCCTCGGACGGCGCGAAGTCGCGCGCGAGCGCGAGGAACAGCGCGAACGCCTCGGCGCGCAGCCGGCCGGGGGCCAGGAGCCGCTCCTCCGAGAGCGGGTCGTCGATGCGCGCCAGCGAGGCGTAGAGCGCCGTCGCCGACGCCTGCGTGAGCGCGTACTTCGCGCTCTCGCGCACGGGCAGCGAATCGGCGAGCCCGAGCGCGAGCATCGCGTCCGCGACGCGGGCCGCCCAGCGCCGCCCGCCGGCGCTCGAGAAGTAGTGACCCGCGAGTGGCGCCACCGCCGCGTGACCGATGCGCAGGTAACGGTCGGCGCGGAAGCGCTCCGAGACCTGCACGCGCTCGACCTCGGAGACGGCGGCGTCGCCCTGGCGAGTGAGCACGACCTCGGCGCCCGCGGCCTCGAGCATGCCGGCCAGCGCGCGCGCGACCTCGAGGTTCATCGCCGAGGCGCGCGTCCCCGAGGGCCCGGTGCCGGCCGCGTCGTCGCCGCCGCCCTCGGGATCGAGCGTGATGCGCCTGCCGAAGAGCGCGCCGTCCGCGATCGCGACGTAGCGCGGCGGCCATGCCGTGTCGGCGCCCCAGGCGCGGAAGCCCGCGAGGCGCGGGGCGCGGA
>JAYRVK010000632.1:0-4181 GCA_041918555.1 Sandaracinaceae bacterium | reverse complement strand
GAGGCTCGGCGCGCGCGCGGCGGTAGGGAAGGCCCTCCGCAGGGAGCTCGTCGAGGCGCGCGCGCAGGACGCCGTGGAGGAGGAGGTCCCAGCGTCCGTCGGCGCGCCGCCGGGGCTCGCCGATCCGGCCCACGCCCGCGATCGGGTGGATCGCGGGGCGGCCCTCGTAGTCGGTCTCCCAGCCGGGGGCGAGCATCGCGATGGCCATCGCGCGCGGGCCCTCGGCCATGCAGTCCTCCATCATCGCGCGGTAGCGCGGCTCGAAGACGTGGAGGGGCAGTACCGCGCCGGGCAGGAGGACGGCGCGAGGGAGAGGAAAGACGGGGACGCGCGCGAGCTCGTCCGAGCTCAGGGCGTCTTCCACCCGTCCTTGCCCCAGAGGATCCGCATGGCGCGCGGCAGGTCGCGGCGGCGCATCACGTCGCAGTCCCCGCAGCCGGCGGGGAAGCCTCTGGAGTCGCAGTCCTGGCACTCGCCGATGATCGCGACGGTCGCCGCGAGCTCCTCGCGCAGGCGCCGGAGCACCGCGATCTTGCGCTGCATGTCCACGATCTGCGTCTCGAGGACCTCGGCCATCGCCGCGCTCGCGCCCTCCGCGCTCTCGTGCTCGCGCTTGAGATCGAAGAGCCGCCGGATGTCGTTCAGCGACAAGCCGGCCTCGCGCAGATCCATGATCAGCCGGAGCTTCTCGAGGTCGGCCTCCCCGAACAGCCGGTGCCCTCCCTGGCTCCGGGTCTCGGGGCAGAGCACGCCGGCCTCCTCGTAGAAGCGGACCGTGCGCACGGTCGTCTCGCACTCGCGCGCGAGGTCGCCGGTGGTCAGGGGACGGTCGTCGTCCCCGTTGTCGGTCGCTGGGTTGCCGTTGGACACGGGCGCGCTCGGCCCGAACATGGGCTCGAAGAGGTATAGGGAGGCGCGCGACCCAGTGTCAAGCGCGCGCCCGCCACGAAACCTCCGCGCGCGCCGGCCGATGACCTCCTCGGACGCGGTCCTTCCTTGCGGGCCGCGAGACGCGTTCAGTATTCTTCGCGGAGGTTCCCTCATGAGCACGCCCATCAAGCCCCCGTCCGGACCGAGCGGCGCGGGCGGCCCCGCCGGCCCCGAGGCCGACGGCGTCGACGGAGCCGCGGGCTCGTTCGGCGCCGTCGTGGAGGGCGCGCGCTCCGGCGCCGCGTCCGCCGCGAGCGGCGCCGGCGCGCTCGAGGGGCTCTCGGCCGAGCTCGCGTCGGGCCGGCTCGGCGCCGACGCCGCGATCGAGCGGCTCGTCCAGCGCGCGCTGGCGGGCGCGAGCGCCCTGCCCGCCTCCGAGCGGGCCGCGCTCGAAGCGCAGCTGCGCGGCGCGCTCGCGGGCGATCCCACCCTGCTCACTCTCCGGAAGGACCTCGAACGTGCGACCCCCTCGAAGGCCTGAGCTGCTCGCGATCGTGTCCCTCGCGGCGAGCGCCGCGCTCGCGCCCGCGCTGGCGCGCGCGCAGGGCGGCCCGCCCGTGTACATCGTCTCGGTCCCGATGGAGGACGGCCTCGACGCGGTGGCCACCCGCGCCGGGGCCGCCGCGCGCGCCGCGCTCCGCGGCATCGAGGGCGTCGACTGGCGCACCCCGGATCAGCGCTTCCTCGGCTACGACGACTCGGCGCTGAGCGTGCTCGATCGTGCGCGCGAGCAGCTCGAGGCCGGCCGCGGCGCCTACCTCCAGCTCGAGCTCGACTCGGCGGTCGAGTCGCTCCGCGGCGCGGTCGAGAACTTCGACGCGGCCAGCGCGGCCCTCGAGGACCCGGGCGATCTCGGTGAGGCGCTGCTCTACCTCGGCGCGAGCCACGCGTTCAACGGCCAGCAGCGCGAGGCGACGGCGGTGTTCCGGCGCCTGCACACGCAGATGCCGTTCATCACGCCCGATCCGAACACCTTCCCGCCCGAGGTCGTGACGCTCTTCGAGCGGGCGCGGCCGCGCGACGCGCGCAACCCGCGCGCGGTGCTCTCGATGGACTCGAACCCGCCGGGCGCGATCGCATACGTCGACTTCCTCGCGCGCGGACGCACGCCGATCCAGATCTCGAACCTGGTCGAGGGCGAGCACGTCGTGCGGATCACGCGCCCCGGCGCGACGCCGTTCGTCGAGAGCCAGATGGTCCGCCAGCGCGGCGGGGGCGCGCACTCGAGCGCGTACCTCGTCGACGCCCCCGAGCTCGAGGGCCTCTCCGAGGCGGTGGACCAGATCCGCGACGCGAGCGTGGACGCGGTGGGCGACGGGCCGATCTCGACGGTCGCGTCGCTGCTGCAGGTCGACAAGATCGGGGTGATCCGGGTCTCGGGGGCCGGCGAGGATCAGGTCACGCTCGAGCTCTTGCTCTTCGACGTGGCGAGCGGGCGGCGGCTCCTGCGCGGCGAGCAGACCTACGGCACGGCCGTCGGCGACTTCGAGCGGCACGTGCAGCAGGCCGTCGCGGCGGCCTTCGGCGCCGCGCTGAGCAGCGCGAACCAGGCCGGCGACGACGAGGCGATCCCCGCGGTGCACACCGAGCCCGATCCCGTGCGCGACGAGGGGCCGTCCACGCCGGTCACCGAGGAGGCCTGGTTCTGGGTCCTCATCGGCGTGCTCGCCGCCGGCGCGATCGCCGCGGCCATCGCGATCCCCGTCGCCACCTCGCAGGGCGAGCCGCTCGGCCAAGACCGCGGCGGCCAGGTCATCATCCGCTTCTGACCACGATGCAACGAGCCCTCCTCCTGTCCCTCACGCTCTCGCTCGGCGCGTCCGTCGCGCACGCGCAGGACGAGCGCACGACCTCGGCGGTGTTCGTCTACGACCTCGGCGCCACCATCGAGCAGGGCGCCGTCGTCTCGATGGGCCTGCGCCAGGGCATCGCGGAGGTGCCGGGCCTGCGCTTCGTGCACCCCGCCGACGCGATGACGCGGCCGCCCTTCGACCAAGAGGTCGAGGACGCGCTGAGCGAGCTCGACTCGGTGGCGGACATGGTGCGCACCGGCGACGCCGCGTACGCGTTCCAGCGCGCCGACGAGCTGATCGAGCTCTTCGAGCGGAACCTCTTGCGCGTGCAGCGCGAGCAGCTCGTCGACGCGTACATGCTCAGCGCGGTCGGGCGCTGCCGCGCGGCCCGCCAGCGCGAGTGCGAGACGCGCATGGCGGGCATCGTCGCGTGGCGTGAGGGGCTCACGTACGACGAGGCGCGCTACGGCGAGGAGACGCGGCCGACCTTCGATCGCGTGCGCGCGCGGGCGACGAGCGGGGCGCGCGGCACGCTGATCGTCGAGACGGTCCCGCCCGGCGCCGAGGTCTACGTCGACGGCCGCAGCTACGGTCCCTCGCCGGTGCGCGTGGACGGCCTGCTCGCGGGCTTCCACTACGTCACGGTCAAGGAGGTCAGCCACCTCAAGCGGATCGTGCGGCTCGAGGTGCGCGGCGGGCGCGAGACGCGCGAGACGGTGGCGCTCGACGAGAACCCGCAGGCCCAGCTCGTGGCCTCCGAGGCAGTGCAAGAGCACTTGCGGGGGGAGGCCGGCGAGCCGCGGGCGCAGCGCACGGTGCAGAGCGTCGGGCGCGAGCTCGGCACGACGCAGCTCATCGTGGGGGTGCTCCGCCCGGCCGCGGGCGATCGCGTCCACGTGCAGCTCTACCTCTACCACATGGTCACGCAGCACCTGCAGGCGCAGGCCGAGGGCACGGTCTCGGTCGACGAGGCCGGCATGGCGCAGATCGCCGAGCTCGCCCGCGAGCTGTACCAGGGCGTCGATCTCGAGGGCGGCATCGAGGCCCCCGAGGACGACACGCAGATCATCGCGCGGCAGCCCGAGGTCTACGAGCAGTGGTGGTTCTGGACCGCGATCGGCGGCGGCGCGGCGGTCGTCGCGGCCGGGATAATCATCGGGGTCGTCGTGGCCGAGGAGTCGGCGCAGGGCCCGCCCGACGGGCAGTTCCGGTTCGAGCTGGGCCGGCTGCCGTGAGGCGCGGGGGCGGCGGGCCCCCCTGGCTCCTCGTGGCGGCGCTCGCGGGCGCCTGCGAGCCCTCGCCGCCCCGGCCGCGGCACGAGCCGTTCGCCGACGAGGACGTGGCGGAGGTCCTCGAGGAGGAGTCGGCGCCCGAGGCCGACGCGCCTCCGCCCGCGCTCGGCTACGAGGGCGCGACGGCCCCGATCGGCGAGCGCGCCGACGAGCCGCCGCCGATCGT
>JAYRVK010000631.1:0-10359 GCA_041918555.1 Sandaracinaceae bacterium | reverse complement strand
CGACCTCGCCGCGGAGCTGCTCGGGGGACATGTAGCCGGGTGTACCGAGCACGGAACCTTGCCCCGTGGTGGCCGCGTTCGACGCGTCGATGAGCCCGCGCTCGTCGGCGCGGCCGCGGCCGACGAGCTTCACGAGGCCCCAGTCGAGCACGTAGATCTCGCCGAAGTCGCCGAGCATCACGTTGCTCGGCTTGAGGTCGCGGTGGACGACCCCGCGGCTGTGGATGAAGCCGACGGCGAGGCAGACCTGGCTGAACGCGGTGAGCAGGCGCCGCCGGCCCCAGCGCCGGTCCGCGGACGGATCGCCGTCGGCGAGCGCGGCGATCACCTCCGCGAGGCTCACCCCGCGCACGCGCTTCATCGTGAAGAAGAGGTTGCCCTCGGGGTCGACGCCGAAGTCGTACACCGGGACGACCGCCGGGTGCTCGAGCTGGCCCTGGATCCGCGCCTCGCGCACGAAGCGCCAGCGCCGCGGCGAGCCGGTGTCGCTCGCGCGGATGATCTTCATCGCGACCTCGCGGCCGACCGTGCGGTCGCGGCAGAGCTTCACCTCGCCCATCCCGCCGGTGCCGATCGTGCCGAGCACCTCGTAGCGGGCGTGGAAGCTCACGAGCCCGCCAGGGAGGGTGGGGTCGGGCTCGAGGAGATCGCGACCTTCGATCGCGATCGCGTGGGTCGGGCCGAACGACGGCTTGCCCGGCAGGCTCACTCGAGGACGACCTCCGCGCCCTCGCCGAGCACGAAGCGGGTCGCGCCGCCGCCCTCGGTCCGCACGATCAGCGCGGGCCCGTCGAGCCCGATGCGCGAGAGGTCCTTGCGCACCCGGTGCAGGAGCACGTTGAGGTGCGTGCGATCCACGCGCTTCTTCCCCCACACCCGCGCGAGCACCACCTCGTCCTCGATGGCGTCGCCCGCCCTCTGCGGCTCGGGCGGCTGGAGCAGGACCGCGATCAGATCGCAGCGGCGGTCGGTGAGGTAGATCGCGTGCTCCTCGCCGGTGAGCGTGAGGTGCAGGCGCCCGCCGCGCGGCAGGAACTCGAGGCGCGCGCGCGTGACCTTGTCGGAGCGCTCGAGCGACGCGGTGCTCCCGCTCGCGAGCTCGCCCCCGGTGACCACCTTCACGCTCGAGCCGCCGATCGAGATCGCCTGGCCGCGGCGGAGCAGCGCCGTCTCGCCGGGGTCGAGCTCGACGTCGCCGACCTTCGCCGCGGTGGACACCTCGACCTCGAGCCCCCCGTCGCGCGCGCGGAAGCAGAGCGCGCCGCCCGGCCACCCCTCGACGAGCAAGTCGTCTTCCGGGCTCCCGCCGACGAGGAACGGCGAGTGCGCCATCCCGAAGAGCCCGCCCGCGGGGCCCTCGAGCACCCACACGGGCGTGCCCGCCGCGGGGCTCGTTCGCTCGCCGAGCTGCTTGGCCACCTCGAGGTTGTTCCCGTAGAGCTCGAGCAGGTCGCCCTCGTGGAGCTCGTGCTCGCCGTCGCTCACCGGCGCGCCGTTGACCACCGTGGGGTTCGAGCCGAGCGGCACGAGGCGCGGCCCGCGCGAGTCGAGGTACACGAGCGCCTGCCGCCGGCTCGCCTGCTCGCTGCGCAGGACCACGTCGCAGTGCGGCGAGCGCCCGACCACGAGCCCTCCCGGGGTGATCCGCACCGCGAGATCGCCTTCGCCCTTGAGCCACCAGGTCACGCCGGACACGGCCGCAGCATACTGAAAACAGCGACGGATCGCCGGCCCGAATGCTACGCTGCCCGGCGATGCGGATCCTCGCCCTCGCGCTCGCGCTCGCCGCCGCGAGCCCGGCCCTCGCCCAGGAGGCTGCGCCCGGGGCCGACGAGTACACGCGCCGCGTGCAGGAGGGCATCGCGCTCCTGCTCAGCGGCGACAGCGGCGGCTCGATGGGGATCTTCCGCCAGGCGATCCAGGCCGACGGGAACCGCCCGCAGGCGATCTACTACCTCGCGTGCGCGAACCGGATCACGGGCAACCTCGAGGACGCGGTCACCGGCTTCGAGCGCGCCGCCGACGTGGCCGGCGAGGATCCGCGCTGGCGCGCCCGCGCGCTCGAGGCCGTCGCGATGACGCTCGAGCGGATCCACGGCCGGCTCGAGCAGGCGCGCGCCGCGTGGCAGGCGTACGTGCAGTTCGCCGACGCGAACGCGGCGGTCGCTCACCCGCAGCTCGGCCGCGCGCGCATCCAGGCGATCGACATGATGGGCGAGCAGGAGCGGGCCTACGTCGAGGTCCGCGAGCGCATCGAGGCGCGCGAGCGCGCGAACGCCGAGAGCCCGCCCGCGCGCCGCCGGTAGCTCACCGCGCCGTGTACGTGTACCCGTTGGCGCCGGCCTGCACGATGGGCTCGGTGCCGACCGGGGTGATGTCGAAGACGCCCTCGGCGTAGTCGGCGGTCGGCTGATCGGTCCACCGGAAGCCCTCGTGCACGTCGACCTCGAAGATCAGGTGCACGTCGGTGGTGAGCGTGTCGTCGACCACGAGCGGCGCGGGGAAGTAGTACGCGGTCTCGCCGTCCTCGACGCGCGCGGAGAAGCCGCCTCCCGCGATCGCGGGGACCGCGTAGCCGCTGCCCCGCGACGGGAAGCTCATGCCCGCGGTGGTGAAGTTCGTGGAGTAGTCGCCCTGCGCGTACGCGACGCCGTCCAAGGTCGTGCGGTCCGACAACACGATCTCGTCCTCGAGCACGCCGGGCATGGGGCCGAAGCCCGCGTGGAGGGTCGCGTCGAGGGTGAAGCGGACGTGCGTGTGGACGACGCGCGCCCACGCGTAGGTGCCGCGCTCGAGCTCGGCGATCGGGCGCTCGCCGACGATCGTGTCCGCGCCGTCGGCGTAGCTCGCCTCGACGAAGCCGTCGCCGTGGCTGAACACGAGGAAGGGCGCGGGGTCGTCCATCGAGCGCAGGAGGTGCAGCGAGCGGATGCCGCTCACCCAGTCGCGCGGGGTCTGGCCCGCCGAGCCGGGCGCGTGGGTCACCGCCGCGTGCGTCGCAGTGAGGTGCACGAGGACGCGCGGGCCCGACGGGACGCCCGCGTCGCGCGTGTCGCCCGCGTCGGCGGCGCTCCCCGCGTCCGTCGCCCCACCGTCGCCGCCCCCGGCCGTCGGTCCCCCGCAGCCCGCGATCGCCGCCGCGAGCACCATCCCTCGAAGCCAGCTCCAAACCGTCGAGCGCATCATCGTTCGCCTCCTCGCCCGTGGGTGGGAGCGCGCGCCTCTCGTTCTGAAGATCCGCCGAGCTTGCTCACGCTCTTTTCTGCGCGGGACCGCAACCGCTGCGCGCGCCCCGTGCGCGTCCCCCGTGACCGCGTGGTGGATCGCGCGTTGCACCACTCGCTCGCCATGATGAACCGCACCGCGCTCGCGCTGGCCTCGGTCCTCCTGCTCTGTCCGGCCCTGGCGAGCGCGCAGAGCGTGCTGTTCGTCGTGGACACCGGCTCCGCGCGCCTCGACGTCGACGCGCTCCGCGCGCGGGTCGCCGCGGACGTGGGCCGCTCGCTCGTGCGCCTCGGCGAGGCCGACCGGGACGCCGCGCTCGAGACGCTGACCGTGGCGTTCGCGGGCGAGGGCCGGTGGGTGCTGCGCCACCAGCACGGCACCGACGAGACGTGGGTGGAGCGCACGGGGGTCGCGCCGGAGCGTGCCGCCGAGGTGCTGGCCGCGGCCGCGACCGAGCTCCTCCGCCCGAACGCGGAGGACGTGTACGGGACGCGCGCCGGCCACGATCTCGTCGACCCCTTCGATCGGCGCTGGGATCCGCTGCACACCGCGCTCGACGGAGAGATCGTCCGCCCCTTCATCGCGCGCGGCGGGATGGTCTACATCGGCGTGACCGACCCGTTCGCCCGCGAGGCCCTCGCCGTCCACCTGCTCGACCCCTGGACCCGCTAGCAGTTCGAAAGAAAGAAGGGCGGCGCCCTCGATGCGCCGCCCCTCCAACCTGGGTTCCAGCAGTTTTTCGGGGTTCGGAGCGCCTCCTTCTTCCGTGTCCGAATGGACTCTGCGTTGGTGATTTCAAGGTACACGCGCCCCCGAAACCAGGTTTGAGCGCGATCAACTCGTGAGCCGCTCGCGATCCGCGATCACGATGCCGTCGTGGCTTCGCGTGATGGCGCCGACGTCCTCCAGGGTCTTGAGGGCGCGGCAGAACGTCTCGTGCCGGACCCCGAGGAGCTTGGACATGTCGCGCTGCTGGAGGCCGGGAGGGAGCCGATCGCGCGTGCGCGGTGGCGAGAGCGTCTCGGAGAGCACGAGGATCAGCATCGCCACGCGCTCCTGCACGGTCGGCGCGCCGCGCGCCTGGGTGAGGCGCTCGACGCGCTCCATCGCGTCCTGCTGGAGGCCCAGGAGCTCGCGCCCCGTGTGGCGGGACTCGTCCAGCACGTCCTCGAGGAGCTGCGACGGGCAGAGGCACACGATGAGGTCCGTCGCGGCGTAGTCGCACGTGATGCTCGAGCGCCCTTCGTCGCGGTGCTCGATCGGGAACATGCAGCCCGGCCCCGCCGCGTCGATCGCCGTCGCGCGGCCCATCTCGTCGAGCCGCTGCCGAATCAGCACTCCGCGGCGGACCAGGCCGAACGCGTGCCGCTCGGACCACGACGCGGGGACGAAGTCGCGCGCATCCACCGTCGCGGTCTCGAAGGCGCAGGCGTGCTTCGTCTCGCCGACCAGATCGCGCAGCACGCCGCGCCGCGCGCCCGGACAGTCGGGGCACGCGGCCGTGTAGGACGCGCCGTTGCCGGCGCCGTGGACGGGCAGACGCATCACGGACCTCCCACGCGATCGAAGCCGCAGGTGAAGTGGCGGAGGCTATCGGGCTCGTCGACGATTCGGTAGCCGCCGAGCTCGGACGCGGTCTCGTGCACGTAGCCGACCGCCTCGGCCACGTAGTCGACGTGGCTCTGCGTGTACACCCGGCGCGGGAGCGCGAGGCGCACGAGCTCGAGCGGCGCCGTCGCCTGGGATCCGTCGGGCTGGGTGTGCCCGAACATCACCGTCCCGATCTCACAGCTGCGGATCCCCGCCTCGAGGTAGAGCGCGACCGCGATCGACTGCCCCGGCAGCTGCGCCGCCGGCACGTGCGGGAGGAACCGCGTCGCGTCCAGGTAGACCGCGTGGCCACCCGGCGGGCCGAGGAGCGGGACGTTGCGTGCGCGCAGGTGCTCGAACAGGTAGCGGACCGAGGCGAGCCGGTAGTCGAGGTAGCGCTCGTCGAGGACCTCGCGCAGGCCGACCGCGAGCGCGGCGAGGTCGCGGCCGGCGAGCCCGCCGTAGGTCGGGAAGCCTTCGGTGAGGATCAGCGCGCTCCGACAGCGGGCCGCGAGCGCGTCGTCGTCGAGCGCGAGGAAGCCGCCCATGTTGACGAGGCCGTCCTTCTTCGCGCTCATCCACGCGCCGTCGGCGAGGCGGAACATCTCCTTGGCGATGTCCTCGGTCGTGCGCTCCGCTTGGCCGGGCTCGCGCTGCTTGATCAGGTGCGCGTTCTCCGCGAAACGCGCGCAGTCGAGGAAGAGCGGGACGCCGAAGTCGTCCACGAGATCGCGGACGTTGCGGAGGTTGTCGAGCGAGACCGGCTGGCCGCCGGCCGAGTTGTTCGTGACGGTCACCACGACCGCCGGCACACGCTCCGCGTGCAGCTCGAGGAGCGCGCGCAGCCGATCGAGATCCAGGTCGCCCTTGAACGGATGATCGCAGGCCGGGTCGAGCGCCTCGCCGATCGGGAGGTCCTGGGCCTCGGCGCCTACCGCCTCGACGTTCGCGCGCGTCGTGTCGAAGTGCGTGTTCGCGGGGACGATGCGGTCCTTCGCGTCGCCGACGAGGGCGCCGAACAGGATCCGCTCGGCGGCCCGGCCCTGGTGCGTCGGGATCATGTGCCGCTTGCCCGTGAGATCCTTGACGACCGCCTCGAGCTCGAAGAACGAGGTCGAGCCGGCGTAGGACTCGTCGCCGCGCATGATCGCGGCCCACTGCTCCTGGCTCATCGCGCCCGTGCCGGAGTCGGTCATCAGGTCGATGGTCACGTGCTCGGCGCGGAGCGCGAACAGGTTGTTACGGGCAGCCGACAGGTGGCGTGCGCGCTCGGCTCGGGTGGTCCGGGGGAGCGGCTCGACGACCTTCACCCGGAACGGCTCGATGATGGTGCTCGGACTGAAACCCACGAATCCGCACTTACACACGGACCTCGGACCTGCCAGGTTGCTCCTCGTCAACCCTCGAAGGCGACGAGATCCGAGAGGAAGAGGCGGCTCAGGAGCTCCAGGGTGTCGAGCGAGTCGAGGGGGCTCGCCTGCACGATCCCGTCCACGCTGCGCCGGCCATCGACGAGCTCGAGGACGGTGCGCATGCGGCGATCGACGGTGGAGCCTCGCCGCGTCGGGATCGGGACCCGCGGGGTCCCGTCGACGAGCCCGAGGCGCGAGGCGTAGAGCGCGCGGAGCGAGCTCGCCGCGATGTCGCGGCACTGGAGCGCGTCGTCGTTCGTCGGGTGGATCGCGAGGGCGGCGCGGGCGGCGATGAGGGTGCCCTCGTAGTCGCCGACCGCCAGGCGCTCGATCATCGCGCCCATCACGTGCGGGGGCGGGAGCGGCGGCGGCACCGACGAGCGCGCGCCCCGTGGCGGCGGCGGGTTGCGCGCCATGCGCCCCGCGGGCTCGAGCACGGTGAGGTCGGACTCGACCCAGGACTCGCGGACCTCGTCCCACTCGCCGTCCGTGTCGGGGTCGAGGATCTCCGCCGAGAGGGGCTCGTCGACTTCACTGCCCACGGCAGCGAGTCTACCCGAGGCGCGGTCCGTGCGGTGTGGCAGGCTCCCCCGCATGTGGACCCTCCTCAAGGACGACGCGCGCGCCGCGTTCGGACGCCACGGCGCCCTCGTGGTCGCGGTGCTGCGAGCGCCGCTCGACGTCGCCTTCTTCGAGGACCTCGACCGCGTGATCGCCCAGGGCTCGGACGCCGCGCCCAAGGAGGGCATCTCGGTCCTGCTGGTGCGCGCGGGCGCGTCGCCTGGCGCGATGTCGCCCGAAGTGCGCGAGCGCACGACGCGGCTGTTGCGCGAGCACTCGGGCCGCATGCGCGCGTTCGCCTACGTCAACGCGGGCTCCGGGCTCAAGGCGACCGTGCTGCGCACGGGGATGAACGCGGCGCTCCTGGCGTCGGGGTTCACGGGCAAGGTGTTCACGGACGCGGGCGAGGCGCTCGCGTGGCTCGCGGGGCTCCCGGGTCAGCCGGCGGGGCTGCGCGATTCGGTCTCCGACGTGCGCCGCATCGTGCGGGAGCTCGGAGCGTGAGGAGCGGGATGTGCTGTCCCCCGGCGCGCTGATCGCGGACAAGTACCGCGTCGAGCGCCTGCTCGGGCAGGGCGGGATGGGCGCGGTGTACGCGGCCACCAACGTGGTCCTCTCGAAGACCGTCGCGCTCAAGGTGATGAGCACCGCGTTCGGCGCGGACCCGCAGGCCACCGAGCGCTTCTTCCGCGAGGCGACGACCGCGTCGCGCGTGCGCCACCCCGCGATCGTCGAGATCTACGACGCGGGCCGCACCGCGGACGGCGCGCCGTGGATGGCGATGGAGCTCCTCGACGGCGAGAGCCTCGGGCAGCGCATCGAGCGGCTCGGCCGCCTGCCGCTCGGCGAGGTGCTGCCGGTCTTCGGGCCCGTCCTCGCCGCGCTCGACGCCGTCCACGCGCACGGGATCGTCCACCGCGATCTGAAGCCCGACAACATCTTCCTGAGCGGCTCCCGGATGGACGAGTGCAACCCAAGTTGCTCGACTTCGGGATCGCGAAGCGCGCCGACGGCGTCGACAAGCTCACGCGCACGGGGAGCGTGATGGGCACCGCGCACTACCTCGCGCCCGAGCAGGCGCGCGACTCGAGCCGCGTCGATCCGCGCACCGATCTCCACGCGATCGGCGTGGTCCTCTACGAGTCGCTCAGCGGGCGGATGCCCTACGAGGCGGCGACCGTGCCCGAGCTGGTCGTGAGGCTCCTCACCGAGGACCCGCGCCCGCTCCTCGCGGTGGCGCCCGACGTCCCGCCCGCGCTCGCGAACGTCGTCCATTGGTGCATGGCGCGCGAGGTCGAGGCGCGCCCGCAGCGGCCCGCGGATCTCGCGCACCACCTCGCGAGCGCGCTCGCGGGCGTGCCCGCGTCGCTCGCGCTGCCGTCGCCCGCCGCGCCCTCGGTCGACGCGCGCGCGCACACCGGCTCGGCGGACGGGGCCGCGTTCGCGGCGGCAGGGCTCGTCTCGACGCGCGGCGCGCCGCCCGCGTCCGGGCCGCCGCCCGCGCCGGTGGTCGCGCCGACGGTCGACATGGCGAGCGCACCCGGCGCGTTCTCGCCCGCGCCCGCGTCGTCGCCGGGACCGCTCACGCGGGCGATGGGCGGGTTCTCGCCGGCGCCCGGTGGCTTCTCCCCCGCGCCCTCGTCGGGGTACGGCTACGGCGCGCCGCTGCCCCCCGCGATGCCGTCGACGCCCTCGAGCGGCAAGTCTTCGAAGTGGCTCATCGGAGGCATCGTCGGCGCGATCCTCCTCGCGGGCTGCCTCACCTTCGGGCTGCCAATCGGCATGACGGTGCTCGGCGTGATCACGAGCCTCGGGATGGCGCGCGGCGCGGGCGGTCCGTTCGTGCCGTCGATGACCTTCCCGCGCCGGTGGGAGTCGTGGCGCGCGCCGGTGTTCGTCGACGTGAACGGCGACGGCCACGAGGACCTCGTGGGCTGGTCGGCGCAGGTGATCGGCACCGACGACCACGAGCTCCTCTGCGCGTTCTCCGGCGTCGACGGGGCCGAGCTCTGGCGCGCGGACGTCGGAACCCAGGACGACCTCTCGGACACCGCGACCGTGGTCGCCGACGATCGCGTCGTCTACTTCGACGCGCGCGGCCGCGCCTCGGCGTTCCGGCTCACGGACGGCGAGTCGCTCGGCTGGACCTCGAGCGTCGGGGGCGAGGCGGAGGAGATCTGCGCGGTCGGTGCGGACCGGCTCCTCGTCCGCACGCCCGACCGCCTGTGGACCGAGGTGCTCCTCGCGGACGGCCGCACGACGCTGACCGGCGACATCGGCCCCAGCGAGTGCGTGGGCGCGCGCACGACGGCGACGCCGATGGGACTGCACGTGCGCGTGAGCGCGCCGGGCTGGACGGAGCTCGACTCGTGGCGGCTGCGCGACTCCGGCGCTCCCATCGCCGCGCGCCAGACGCGCCTCTCGCCCGACGGCCGGCAGCACCTCGTCGTCGGGGTCGGTCGGGGACAGACGCGCAACCCGCCGATGCTCGCGCTGGTGGAGGGCGGAGCGCTGCGCTGGTCGATCGTCGTCCCGACCGATCCCCTGCTCGCGCAGGCCAACGCCGCCGAGGCCGTCGCGATCGGCGACGACGCCGTCTTCGTCGCCTACGAGATGACCCCACGCGCCGACGTCCCGAGGCGGGTCGCCGCGTTCCGACTCTCCGACGGTGCGCGCCTCTGGGACGTGGGCCTGCCCGCTGCGAGCGGCCGGCGCGCGTGGTACCTCCTCGCGGGCCAGGAGGTCTTGGCGATCTCGGCGAACCAGATCCTGATCGTCCTGGATCGCACCACCGGCGCGGTGCGCTTCCAGATCGGCGAGACCGTCAGCCCGACGATGTGAGGTCCTCCGCGAGGATCGTCGCCAGGTTGCGCTCGACGATGGCGGAGATCGTCCACGCGGGGTTGGCCGTCGGCGTGATGCCGGGCATCAGCGCGCCGTCCTCTACGTAGAGCCCCGGGTAGCCATCGACCCGCCCGTACGCGTCGGTCGCGCGGCCGATCACCACGCCGCCGAGGGGATGGAACGTGGAGTTGCGCGTCCGGCCGATCAAGGGCGCGACGACCCCCGCGGTGGCCGCGTTCAAGCGCTCGCCGACGCTCTCGGCCGCGGCGATGCCCGTCGCGCCGTTCGCGGGGTCCCACTGCAACTCGGTCTGCTCCGTCGAGGCGTTCCACGTGAGGCGCCCGGTGCCGTCGATCAGCGACGAGGACGGACAGATCATGCAGCCGCAGTCGTAGCCGAACGCGGCGGCGCCGTGCTCCACGGTGCAGGGCGCGACGGGGTTGTCGAAGTCTCGGATCACCGCGGTCGGCGGCCCGCCCTGGTTCGCGGGGACGGACACGCCGAGGTCGTTGCGCATGAAGATGTGCTGCCCGTTGTGGCCCCAGCCCTCGCCGATCTCCGAGCTCAGCATCGGCATCGCGCCGCGCGCGCGCGCCTCGACGAGGAGGCGGGTCGAGTGGATCGAGCCCAGGCACAGGAACAGCACCGGCGCGCGGAACCGCGGGGTCATGAGCACCATACCCTGCTCGTCGATCACCTCGACCTCGACGAGGTAGCCGCCCGCCGG